>CADCEW010000105.1 GCA_902800585.1 uncultured Prevotellaceae bacterium | reverse complement strand
GTACTCACAAAAGTAGATGCCTTGCCATGTGCCGAGATTCAGACGACCATTGGTGATGGGGATGGTAATGCTGACACCGCTTAATGTCGATTTAGCGTGCGCTGGCATGTCGTCGGCACCTTCCAACGTATGCTCATACTCAGGGCTGTTTTGACTTTGTCGAATTCCTCCTCGCTCGGAAGAGTTGATGCAAGCATCACTCTCCTCTCTCTCGTTCGTCATTTCAGGAACCAATCTATTAAAGATAGTCTCCATATCTACACGCACATCAGGGTCGCAGTTCTCGTTGATGCTCAGTCCACAACTGGTGTGCTTCGTGAAAATGTTCACGATGCCCGTCTTCGGCAGCTCGTCACCAAGTGGAAGCCACGACGTTTCGGCTGCAGGGTTATTTCTATTTGCTGTACCATATCAGATTCTTACATTAATCTGTCACAACATCCTTGAAATGCTGCTGTCCCCAGGCTATTAGATCCGTAAGCACCGGCATGAGTGAACGGCCTGTATCAGTCAGGGAATACTCTACGCGGGGAGGAACTTCCGGATAGACCTCACGATGAACAAGGTGACTCTGCTCCAGATTCTTCAGCGTCTGCGAAAGCATCTTCTGGGAACAGTCTGTCATCAGGCGACGCATCTCATTAAAACGGAGGATGCCAGTCTCGCTGACGTGGAGCTGATAGAGCACCAACATTGACCACTTGTCGCCAAAGCGACTCACTACATTGCGTATCGGACAAGCCAGATACTCTGCTTTTATATCTGCCATAATTATAGAATTTTCGACAAAGGTAGCAAAAAGTTACTAACTAACGGCATTATACTATGTTAATCTGAGTTAAAGTGCATTTTGCGGAACTGCGATAACATCCCAATTCCTACTTTTTGGTAACTATCCCACCAAAAAGTGCCTTCTTGTGGGAATGAAAAATTCGCCGTACCTTTGCACCGTCAAAACGAAATAATAACATTTTAAACGTATAAGAATTATGAAACAGATTGAGACAACAAAGAGTGGTAAGAATTACAAAGTGATTAACGTTGGTAAGTTCAGCGACCTGATGGACTATGAGCTTCCTCTTGGCCCGGACTTCACGCTTCATGGTAAGGTGTTTGCTGGTCAGGCCGTAGGCGCAACAGGTAGTGATCTGTCGTTCCAGACGCTCGTTCCTGGTCAGGACAGCGGTTTCCTGCATACCCATAAGACCCACGAAGAGCTTTACATCATTTTGAAGGGTGAGGGTATGTATCAGGTGGATGGTGAGCAGATTCCTGTCAGCGAGGGCAGTATTGTCCGCGTAGATTCTGCTGGCAAGCGTGCGCTGAAGAACACAGGCAGCGAGAACCTGACAATGATGTGCATCCAGTACAAAGCTAATGCTTTTACAGAGGCTGACAGCTCAACAAAGCACTACATTTTCTGAGCGAACACTGCGAGATTGCCTTGGCCACGTGTCAGGGCAATCTTCCTAAAATGCGCATCTTCCAGATTATGCGTCAGGAGGGCAATATGCTCTACTTCGCAACATCAGCCAAGAAAGCCGTATGGCAGGAATTGCAGGAGAATCCCAACGTGGAGATACTGGCATACGCAGATAACGTGTCTGTCCGCTGTTCAGGTATGGTGAACTTTTATGTAGATGATGACACAAAGCGTTGGATATTCGATCACAATGACGTTCTCTCACGTCTCTACAAGAGCTACGACCAGTTGGAATACTTCTGTCTGCCCATTGCAGAACTTGACTACTTCGATCTATCACCAACACCTCCCATCAATCAGCATTTCGACCTGATGGCAGGCGAAGTCGATAATGGTTTTGTGGGAGAAAGATTCAGTAAATAATTAATTCTATGAGGAATCTCAATATGGGTTCCTCGTTTTGTTTATGTAACCTTAAAAGTTCCAGAATCCAGTACCAGTCTCAGGATCAAACTTCCTACCGATAGCACCGCCGACAGTTGGACGCAGTTCAATTTCGGCAGTGTAGAGAACGGTTGTGGCTTTCAGATGTCCTCCCGCCATTCCATGCTGACCGTTCTTCTTGAATGAGAACAAGGCATGAGTATGATGGAAGAGTTTGCCGTCATCGTTTCTTACGACATTGCCGTTGAGTGATACCAATTCCAGCATCCCCTCTAACTGTTCAGTCTCAAAACTGCCAGTTTCGGGGATGAACACCTGCAGCTCTGCACTCTGACAGCCGCCGATTCCAGAGAAAACGGCTGAAGGTATGGATTCTTTCTCGCATATTGAGAGGAGGTTACCTATAATCTCATCACCTCGATCCATACGGATATAGTAGTTATCACCAATCTTTCTGTATTCCATCTTAATTATTTGTAAAGTTGGATGCAAAGATACGAATAATAAAGTAAAAATGAGTACCTTTGTCCTCCGATTTAATAAGAATTGTGATATGGACTACCTGCCGAAAGATCCTGCGATACTGGTTTCGAGCGTGAATATGCTCCTGAGAGACGAGGAGTTTGACACGC
>CADCEW010000104.1 GCA_902800585.1 uncultured Prevotellaceae bacterium | reverse complement strand
TGTTTAGCATCTAATTCGCCTGGTGCATCCAACATCACATCACGTCCTGAATTGTTCTTCGGGAAAGCGATGCAATCACGAATAGAATCCAAGCCTGCCATCAGACTCACAAAGCGATCAAGACCAAAAGCAAGACCTGCGTGAGGGGGTGCTCCATACTTGAAAGCATTAATCAAGAAACCGAATTGAGCCATTGCTCTTTCTGGTGTAAAGCCAAGAATCTGGAACATCTTCTCCTGCAACTTACCATCATGGATTCGCAAAGAGCCACCTCCTACTTCCACTCCGTTACATACGAAGTCATAGGCAACGGCACGAACCTTCTCTGGAGCGGTATCGAGCAAGGGAATATCATCGGGATTCGGCAACGTAAATGGATGGTGCGTAGCCATCAAACGCTGCTCCTCGTCACTCCACTCAAAGAGTGGGAAATCGACAATCCACAAGCATACAAACTTATCCTTATCGCGTAAGCCTAAGCGATCGCCCATTTCCAAACGCAATGTACAAAGTTGTGTACGTGTCTTGTTCGCTTTATCACCACTGAGAATCAGTACGAGATCACCATCCTTGGCACCAGTCTTCTCCTTTAATTTCGCCCACACTCCAGGAGTATAGAACTTATCAATGGATGACTTCACTGTTCCATCGGCATTGAACTTCACATAAACCAAACCTTTTGCACCCACTTGTGGACGCTTCACGAAGTCAGTCAACTGATCGAGTTGCTTACGCGTATATTCTGCACATCCTGGTACAACGATACCACCGATATATTCTGCCTCGTTGAATACAGGGAACTCACCTGTGCCTTTCAACACATCCATCAGTTCTACGAACTCCATACCGAAACGGAGATCAGGTTTATCGCTACCAAAACGACGCATCGCCTCATGCCAAGTCATGCGCTGTAGCTTAGGCAATTCCACGCCACGCACCTCTTTAAACAGATGACGGGCAAGGTCTTCGAATATCTCCAAGACGTCCTCCTGATCAGCAAACGACATCTCACAGTCTATCTGTGTGAACTCAGGTTGACGATCTGCTCGAAGGTCTTCATCACGGAAGCACTTCGCGATCTGGAAGTAGCGATCAAAACCTGATACCATCAACAACTGCTTCAACGTCTGCGGACTCTGCGGCAACGCATAGAACTGTCCTGGATTCATACGTGAGGGCACTACGAAGTCACGTGCTCCCTCTGGTGTAGAACCAATCAAGATAGGTGTCTCCACCTCGATGAAATTTAGGTTATCAAGGAAATTACGAATCAATATCGTCATACGATGTCGCAGTTCCAGGTTCTTACGCACACAACTGCGACGCAAATCCAGATAGCGATACTTCATGCGGATATCATCACCGCCGTCTGTGTTATCCTCAATCGTAAACGGAGGCGTCAGACTCTCGCTCAGCACATTCAGTTCCTGCGCGATAATCTCGATGTCTCCTGTTGGGATATTCTTGTTCTTACTCTCACGCTCGTTTACGGTACCCTTCACCTGAATACACCATTCGCGTCCCAGACGGTTAGCCTGTTCGCAAAGGGTTGCATCCTTCGACTCGTCGAAAACCAATTGTGTGATACCATAACGGTCGCGCAAGTCCACGAAAGTCATACCACCCATCTTACGGGTTTTCTGTACCCATCCAGCCAATGTCACTACACTGCCGGCATCTGTGAGTCTCAACTCACCACATGTTTTTGTTCTATACATTATATATAATATTATACTGTTCTTAGCACGTACGGCACCGTTGCCTGCATAGAGTTCCTTCACCATACCCTCAATCTGCTCCCCTAATCCTGCTTCATAGAGGTCGAGTCCAAAGACATCCTTACGAGAATATAACTTCTTCAACGGACTCCAGTCTTGCTCTTTCTTACCAATCTCCAACGGAGCAACAATAGCCTGCAGTTCCTCGAGCATGGGGTCAGGTGAACACTCAAATGGTGTTCCATCATCCTTGATACCTTTCAAATAACGGGCATAGCCTGCTAATGTCAGAGGTATCAATACGAGATTCGACATATCCAATCCACGTGCCACATACTTCTTCAGCGTCTCACCAAAGCGGATGGGCAGTTTCTGTGAAGTATCCATTGCGATACGCTGTGGTGCATCAGGCATAAATGGGTTTGGCAATCTGCGATTGATGACAGCACCAATGAACTCATAAGGATTCAGTACGCCTGGATCTGTCACCACAGGCATCGCCTCCATATAGCCGATTTTCTGGATAAAGGGACGAAGGTCTTCATCTGCCATCTCTGCAGAGATCAGTGTATAGCCCAACATACAGCGTCTCACGTGTCGTATAGAGTGCACCACCCAAATCCAGTGGTGGACGACCATTGGTATAATGGTCTTCAATGACGAGATACTGCACTTCCTCCGCATTCACAAACGGAGCGGTAAAGGTATGTTTCTCTGTCTCGATATAGTTATTGTCCTCAAAGCCGTCAGCTGCCAACATCTCTTTTACCTTCTCATGGGGACGAGGCGTAATCTTATCAATCATCGACCAAGGGAAGGTAATCTTCGTTTCATCCTTCAAGTAATCGAGGAAAGTCTTGTCGACCAAGCCGTCATTCACCCAACGCTCTGCATAAGCGAAGACACCAGCCTTCACCTTGTCACCATTATGCGAGCAGTTGTCCATCGACTGAATGGTAAGCGGCAATTGACCAGCCTTGAAACGCTCCAACATCAACGCACAAACCTTACCCATTGCAAACACAGGCTTCAGTCCACGAGCCAGGTCTGCCTCATTGAAAGTATAGCCTTTCTCTGTAATGGTAAACGATATCATCTGTAACGATGGGTTGCGGAATATCTCCACCAGTCGCTGCCAGTCAGCAAACTGGAAGTCAGCCTTCAGAGCCTCTGTAACACTGGCGATGACTTTCTTCTCGATGGTTCCTGACGATTGCAATGAAACCAACAGCGACAGGTTATTATAGGGCGTATATGCTTTGTCGATGACTTCAAAGTCAAAAGTCTCTGCCACAATCACGCCACGATCATACTGACCAGTATTCAGTGCATCGTTCAGGATAGCGGCAGGAAAAGCACGGAAGATGTTTCCGCCGCCAAAGTGTACCCATGTAGGTTCTTTGGCAGTCTTCTCGCGAACTGCCTTAATGTCAAATTTCGGAAGCTGGTAACCTTTCGCTTCCCATTCTGCAACATTGAAGTTGCCACTTAAGATATCGTTGAGTTTCATAATTCTGAGTGTTCTGAGTAATCTGAGTATTCTGAGTATTCTGAAATATTAATCAAAGAAGCCTGGCTGTTTATACTCGATGCCGAGCTCTCTGTCAACAGTAGCAAGGATGCCCTGTACTTGTCCAAGGGCAAACATACGACCTAAGAGCGTATAGCCTGCATTATGTCCATGACTCGACTCGTCCATGATGCCTCCAGGCTCATCTGTAAACGTCATTCCGTGATCGACACGCATCGGCAACTGCGGATTCTCTTTCTCGAAGATACGTGCGAGTTCTATCAAATCGGCACGACCCCCCAAGTGACTTGCTTCTGTAAAGTCGCCATTGGGGAAGATATGACAAGAACGCAGATGTACGAAATGAGTGCGCGACGCAAATTTCCTCGCCATCTCCACCACGTTATTATAGGCTCCTGCACTCAACGAACC
>CADCEW010000103.1 GCA_902800585.1 uncultured Prevotellaceae bacterium | reverse complement strand
ATGATGTAGGTAGAGTTATTCAAGCGGCGAAGTTCCTCTGGGCGATGATAGAAACGATAGGTGCATCGTGTCATCAAGGTCATCAGCAGTCCACCTGCGACAAACAGGGCTGCAGGGTATTGGTTGCGCTTTAAGCCCTTGCAGATGTCTCGGATGATGGGGAACTCATCGGCCAGAGCCTCTATCTTCTCGCCCCAAATCCAAAGCCATTGCGCCATTGTCTCTTCCTTGCGGGTAGTTATCTCCAGCGTTTTCGCTTTCGTGATTTCCAGAAACGTTTTACCCGTGGCTTTTTGTACTGCGTCTTGCATTTCCTTAGAGGGAAGACAACTGGCAAACTTCTTTTCCTTCTGTGCCACGCATTCAACGGCAGAGGCAACGGTTTGCGCCACATTCTCATCTCTTTCCTTGATAATCTCCTGTACCCAAGGCTGATTCTCGACAATGCGCAACACTCGCTGACTATCTCCGTCGAGCATAAGCAGAAGGTCTGTGGCAAGTTTGAGCGATTCCTTATGACGATTGGAGTCTTCTGCACAGGGTAGTTTGTGGCTATAACGTGCATCAATAATAGACTGTATATCATATCCACGCCACATTAACGATATTGGCTCAGCACCCACTTCGCCACCTGACTCAATCCCTTGATGAACCACTTTACAGGTTTCATCATTAGTAGTAACAGCAGCACTATGACCAGCACGATACTCAGGATTGTATTTCTCAGCAAATTCTTTGTTCTCATAAGTAAATAGTTCTTTGTCAATGTATAAAATATCCGATTCCTTGCAGATGAAACTCATACGGCTTCCATCCTTGCAACTTTCGTCAACCTCCACACCCAAGACTTTCGCCATTGCATGTTGATTGTCGATAAGATTACCCTTCTTTACATCGGCTTTGAAGACAATCTTCAAACCATGTCCTGAAGGTGTGATATAGACCAACAGAATACCTAACGATTTTAAATCATGAGCCTTTAACCATGAATCATAAACTTCTTTAGGGTTTTCCACATGATCTACGTCCATCACTACGAGACCAGTCAAGCGAGTGGCTGCCTGTTTGCCATGCCCCTGCTTTTCCCTTCTTAGACTCTGTATCATCGAACATAGCCTGAAAGATGAAGGCAGGCAACTTGCGTTTTAGCGAAGCCTCGCCAGTCTCACGATACTTGTCAATGTTCTCGTTCCATTTGGTCGCCTTGACGAGCGCATTAAACTGCGCTTCGTCAACAGGCAACGTTGGGTAATTGAAATTCTTTTGATAACTAAACATACCTTAATAATTCTCTATCAGTTCACGATCGATAAGGGCGTTCTTTGCCTGGCGATTCTGGTCGTCAAGGATGGACAGGATGCGAGCAGTGCCTAAGTCCTTTGGCATACTCTCGTGTACCTTGATGCGAGTCATCGATTCCTTCACCCAGCCCCAAGGCAACTTCTTGATAAGTTTATCCTTATAGCGGTTTTGAGGCTTGCGATTATACGCACGAAATGTTACCTTACCTGTCCACTGGTCACGATGCAATGAACCCTCTACGCTCTTTCCACTAACGAGGCGAGCGATAACCTCTTCTGATAATTCTATGTACTTTTTGACTTTCAGTCCAACATTCTCACGTTCGGCAGAGTTCAAACCTGTTTGACTCTGCACTTTCTTAATCGAATTTTTCATATTGAGTTGTTTTGTGAGAAGAAGGTCGGATTCTTTGGCCATTTACTCGAGAACATCCTCCTCACCTCAACTCGGGTTAATGTTTAATCAATAATGATTTCTTTGGTTACTTGGTCTTTTACTACGCCACCATTTACGAAACCTGCATTTTGCATGCCTATGCTCATTTCCCACATTTCACATCTGGATGAAGCATCAACTTTCTTGTGAAATTTGGTACACAAGCGGGTACCTTCAAAAAGAATGTCTTTGAAAGCGCAGGAGGCGCAGCATTTTTTTACACTGACGTGGTGTTTATTCAAAACCCACACCCTTCTTTTTAGTTTTGTTCTTTTCATCGTTATTATTGTTTTTAATGATGAATCACCGTTGCAACGTGAATTCGAGTGCGAAGTTAGGCACAAAAAAGGGGTGCATGAAACAACGACATGCACCCCTGTAGGTTTTTCTGTAGGTTATGTAGGTTTTTCTGTAGGCTATGAGGTCTCCACCGCCTTTTTATAGGCATCCACCAGCCGCATCACGCGAGTCTTGACACCTTCTCGCTCCCACTTGCTGACATTCAGACGCATATAGGGATTGTTCCTGAAAGCATTCGACAACAGACCCGCCGAGCAATGGAAATCACGCTCAAACTGGCTCATATTGTTGGCATACCCATAACAGTCACGACAAACACAGAAGATGACTGCCAATGAGCTGTCGCCCCAGAAATAATCACGGACATGGTTTACGCCCTCCACCATCTTCTGCAAGTCAGGTTCCCTCATATCTCCTTCCTTCCCCTCGCCTAAAGGAGAGGGGTCGGGGGTGAGGCTCTCAACTCCTTCATGATAGTAGTTATTACCATTCACCTTCAGTATCAGTTGTCCAACCTGTCCTATCTGTACATTACTTTTATGTTTTTCAGTCACATCCTCTTTGTCTTTTATATATGACAAGGCACTGATAAACTCTTCCAGATGCTGCGTGGTACTGGTATTATGTTCGCGCAGGTTAATATGCCAGTTATATTTGTCTGCGTCATCGTTGATAACCTGTTCCAGCGTGTTTTTCACTTCCTCCGTCTCTTCCTGCCAGTCTTTGTGTTTTTCAATCATTACGAAGCTGGGATAAAGCCTCGTGTCTATCAGGATGTCGAGCGTCGTCATATCTGACTTCTTCACAGCCCTCATCATATACATTCCCTCTCTGGGCGTCTTTGCGTATTTGTAGTAGCAATGAGGACTTGAAGGATAGCACTTCATCTTCAATCCGTTTCTTTGGAAGCCTGCGTCGCATACTGCCTGCACAACTTCCGTAGCCGCTAACAATCC
>CADCEW010000102.1 GCA_902800585.1 uncultured Prevotellaceae bacterium | reverse complement strand
CGCACGTCTGTATTCTGTTGAATCACCATGTTGTCACCTACGAGGTGTGACAACTTCACTTTTGCCTGCATACTGATGGTCATCGCGGCAAGGATGACGAATGATAGAAATCGTTTATTCATATATTTTTCGTTTTTCACTTTTCACTTTTCACTTTTCGTTGGAATGCAATTTTTTATCTCTATTGGAATGGTCTCGAAACGGGCGTCATCTTTGGTGAGCGTTACCTTTACTATACACGCGCGCGTATTTATCGGCTTATGCTGGTCGAAGATGAAGTTACCGATGCTATAATAGATAGGTTTGCCCTGATACTGCTCGATGGTCTGGAGCGTATGCGTATGATGACATATGAGGGCATCGGCACCAGCGTCTATGAGATCATGCGCCTGTTGACGCTGCAGCGGAATAGGTTTGAGTGTATGCTCACCTCCCCAATGGAGCGAAACGATGACGAAACACTGCGGGTCCTGCTGTTTTAACGCCTTGATGCGTACAAGAAGCGAATCGGCACTTTCCTGACTGACACACGGTTTGTCGGGCAGATAGGAGAAGTTCTCCAAAGGCATGCGTAGTGAGGACAACAGGTAAACATTTCGGGGCGACGAGGCTAACAATACAGGCTGTACAGCCTCCTGCATGTTCTCTCCTGCCCCAACAGGTATCATACCCGCCTGTTCTATGTTCTTCTTCGTGTCTGCCAACCCTGCCCTTCCTTGGTCGATGCTATGGTTGTTGGCGAGATTGAGGTGTGTGATACCATGAGCCTTCAGTGTCTGCAACCATTCTGGTTCTGCGCGGAAGATAAACCGTTTGAAGTTAGGCTGTACTATCTTCGTGGCAGGACACTCTAAGTTCGCCACCACGAGGTCGCTATACTGGAAGACGGAGTCGACGAAGGGAGAGAAGAGGTGGTCGACACCTCGATGTTCAATGCGTTGACGGACACCACGGTCCAGTAACAGGTCACCAGTGAAAGTGATGGTAAGCGTGTCACTCACGCTTACCATCATCATCATCAATATCAAACTCGTTAGCATCCGGAGCTATAGAAGATATGCTCGTTGTCAATGCTCTTGCCATCGAGAGGTACAAGGATTTCCTTCATCCAGTCGGGGATGCCCTTCTCAGGCTGTGACTCCAACTGCTGCTGCCACTCCTCGTCAGTGGTACGTGGTGCATCGACAGCCTCCTCGAACTCACGATAGGAAAGGACAGCACCACGGGTGATATAGAGATAACCCTCTATCTCGACGACGACATAGATCTCATGGGCAGGACCTACAGCCTCATACAATACCGACTGGGCTGGATTGTTGCCTGCATTGGCCGTATAGACATCAGCAACGACAGCTATCGATTTGTCGGCACCCTGAACGTCACTCCATCCCATCAGATACTGATCGGGTTCCTTGATGAGGTTGAGGGTGATATTCTCGAAGGCAGCGCCAATAGTCTCTATCTGCTGGTATTCCTCGTCAGAGAGCTTCTGTCCTGCCAACTCCTTTTTACTGCAGTTCAACAGGAACTCTGCCTTGTCGCGCAGATCCTCTGTGGCTGTCGTGGCTTTCTCCGTAACGAGGTCGAAGCGCCTCATCACTGCCATTGTCTCGTCAATCAGTTCAATAGCTTTCGCCCAGTAGGCGATATTCGGCTCCACATAACCCTTGACGATAGGAGCAGGAATACCATCACCACCACACTCGGCACCCATCGGCTGCTTGGCATAGAGGATAGCGTCATGCTTCAGTTCTGCCCAAGAGGCAAGGGCGGTGTTCAGGTTCTTCTTATCCCACTGGGACGACTGCATGAACTTCGGGTATTTGGCATTCTTGCTGTTCACATCCTTCATGGCGTATATCCAGCGATTAGCAACAGTCTCTTTCCAGTTGATCTCACCCATCCGCTGCTTCATGAGATTCAGGTTCTCCGTATATTTGTTCCAACGACCCTGCTCGTTGAGTTCTCCCAACAGGAGACGCTCAGCGGAGGTGATGCCAATGGCTGCCATCACGTC
>CADCEW010000101.1 GCA_902800585.1 uncultured Prevotellaceae bacterium | reverse complement strand
TATCACAACCCCCCTTGGGACTATTGATATTCCCTTGCCAAAGGATGATATGGTAATAGCCACTGTACTTCGTGCAGGTCTGCCTTTCCATGAGGGTTTCTTGAACGTCTTCGACAAGGCTGACAACGGATTTGTTTCAGCTTTCCGCATGTATATCAATCGTGAGCATACAGAGGTAGGCATACATACTGAGTATATCGCTACACAAAGTGTAAAGAACAAGACACTGCTTATCGTTGACCCCATGCTTGCCACAGGTGGCAGTCTTGCTGCAGCCATAGAGTCTTTGCTACAGGCAGGAAAGCCCAAGAAGATTCATCTTTGCTGCGTCATTGCTGCTCCAGAGGGTATTGAGGTTGTGAAACAGGCATTACCAGAGGGATCCACCATCTGGTGCGCAGCCGTTGACCAAGGCATGAACGAACAGAAATACATTGTGCCCGGTTTTGGTGATTGTGGCGATCTCTGCTATGGCGAGAAATTGCAGAGTTTCCGTATAAATAACAAAAACTATGAACAAAAAAGAGAAATTTGTCATCACAATTAACCGTGAGTTGGGAAGTGGTGGACGCACCGTAGGTCGTAAGTTGGCTGAGAAACTGAACGTAAAGTTTTACGACAAGGCGCTTATCAGGGAATTGACGGAAAAGTTCAATCTTTCCGTGGAAGAAGTAGAAAAGATGAAAGGTCGTAGCCATTCATGGTGGAGCGAACTTGTAAATCACCTCAGCACAGGACAGGGTATGGTACCCACAGGACAGATTCCAGCGAAGCTTGATGTTCCCACTACTGAAGAAATGTTCAAAGTGGAGACAGAGATTCTAAAGGGTATTGCTGAGACGGCATCATGTGTCGTTGCAGGACGTAGTGGTTTCTTCGTGTTCCGTAAAGAACCTAACCACTTGAGTGTCCTTATCCAAGCCTCTATGCCCCATCGTATTGAACGCGTGATGCGTAAGCAGAATATGACAGAGGATGAGGCTAGCAAGACTATTGAGAAGGTTGACAAGATGCGCGAGAACTACGTTCAGAAGTACACAGGAACCTCTCGTTACGACACTCGCAACTACGACCTCGTCATCTCTGCCGATAACAAGACTGAGGATGAAATCGTGGAACTCATCATGCAGTATATCGGGTAAGATTATTCTACTACGAGATAAAGAAAGGCATCCGTTTTGGATGCCTTTCTTTTTTATTTGATCATTTACTTGACCTCCCAAATATCATTGGTTTCGAGGAGTTCTGAGAAATTATGGTATTTCTTCTGTCCAGATACCTCTGCAAGTTGGGCATGTACGGCATCATTGTAGGTAGGAGCATCCACATCACGGATGACACCGAGGGCGATGGGGAAGCCATCACCATTACCCATGAGGGCGAGTTTCAACTGAAGAGTGTTATCCTTACAATGGGCATCATGTACGAGGATATCGTCAAGAGTATAACCATCCTTGCCAATCTCCACGACCTTCAAACCAAAGCCCTGCTGGACAAGTCCAAACTCGTTATTTTCACCAAAGACGAGTTTCTCACCATGACGCACATAGATGGCATTCTTTTTACGTCCCTCATTATTATAAACAGCCTCATGACAACCATCGTTGAAGATGACACAATTCTGTAATACTTCAGTGACAGAAGCACCTTTATGTTCATAGGCTGCCTTCAACACCTCTACACTACCCTTTGCATCAGTAGCCACACAACGGGCAAAGAAATGTCCGCGGGCTCCGAAGCAGAGCTCGGCTGGACGGAAAGGATCCTCTACTGTTCCGTAAGGACTTGACTTCGATACAAAGCCACGTGGAGAGGTAGGACTGTACTGACCTTTCGTCAGACCGTAAATACGGTTGTTGAGCAGAATCATGTTCAGGTCGATATTACGACGATTGGCATGGATGAAATGGTTACCACCAATGGCAAGACCATCACCATCACCGCTCACCTGCCATACAGTCAGGTTGGGATTAGCTACCTTCGCACCAGTGGCAATAGCGGCGGCACGCCCATGAATGGTGTTCATGCCGTATGTAGCCATATAGTGAGGAAGACGACTGGAACAGCCGATACCAGAAATAACTGCAATATCTTTAGGCGCTACACCAATCTCTGCCATTGCCTTATGGAGGGAGGCAAGGAAGAAATGGTCACCGCAACCTGGACACCAACGAGGTTGTCCTTTTTTATAATCTTGTGCTGTATAACTCATATGATTATTCTGATTAATCCGATTATTCTGATTACTCTGATTACTTCTTTAAAATGTCCTCGAATGCATTGACTAACTCTTCTACCACGAATGGCTGACCCTTTACCTGATTGAACTGATAAGGCACGAAATTGTCAACCTTCATACGCAGATAGGCGGCAAGTTGTCCCATATTCTGCTCAGCCACCACTACTTTCTTATATCTAGAGAGGACGGCAGCGGCATTCTTTGGCAGTGGATTCAGATACTTGAACTGTGCCTGAGCTACTTTGTGACCGGCAGCACGAAGTTCATCCATCGCAGAATGCAGATGACCATAAGTAGAACCGAAACCTACGATGAGTAAATCGGCATCATTGACATCACCCTCAACCTCAAGATCGGGTACTTGGATATTATCAATCTTCTGCTGACGCAGACGAGTCATCAAGTCATGGTTCTCTGGATTCGTGGAGATAGCACCTGTGTTACAATCCTCCGAGAATATGCTCAAAACCCTCACGACCAGGCACAGCCCAATAGCGAGTACCATTCTCTGCACGCATATAGGGAGTCCATGTTCCTTTCATTTCCTCTGGAACATAAGGAGGATTGATGGCATCCAGTTTGTTGATGTCAGGAAGACGGAAGGCGCCAGAGCCGTTGGCAACATAGGCGTCTGTCAGTAAGATGACAGGAGTCATGTGCTCCAACGCCATCTTCGCTGCCTGATATACAGCATCAAAACAGTCGGTAGGACTCAAGGCTGCCATCACAGGCATCGGACTCTCACCATTACGTCCGAAGAGTGCCTGTAAAAGGTCTGTCTGTTCTGACTTCGTGGGAAGACCTGTAGCAGGACCGCCACGCTGTACGTCAATGACCACCAAGGGTAACTCCATAATGACGGCGAGGTTCATGGCCTCAGATTTCAGACAAATTCCAGGACCAGAGGTAGAAGTCACACCCAGAGCTCCTGCAAACGAGGCACCTAAGGCAGAG
>CADCEW010000100.1 GCA_902800585.1 uncultured Prevotellaceae bacterium | reverse complement strand
CCCCTTGAAGGTATGCCATCGCCTTACCCGTCAGACATCATCGATTCAACTATTGTAAGAGCGTTGTTACTGAAGAATAAAGGTAATTTCGTCTTTTCGCCAGCTGGCCTATGTGCCATTCTTGAAATGCTTCAAGAAGGAATGGATGTAAATACTGAGCTATATGATCAAATCGACAAAATCATATCAGGATTAAGTAGTGACATAGAACCTGTTGATGATGAGCATTTCAACTTGGCTCACGCAACGAGCATTTGGTATGATAAGGCAATAGGAGCAGTAAAAGAGGATTTCGTCAATTGCATAAAGGATGTGTATGAGGCAGAAGCTTTTAACGCAGACTTTACACAAACAACAAAAACAAAACTTTGGATAGACAAATGGGTGTCAGATAAGACACATCACATGATTAAAAGCCTTGATACTGAACTGAGCAAGGATGCGTTGATGCTCATACTCGATGCCATATACATGAAAGCCCAATGGGAAAATCCGTTTGACCCAGAGCTTACCGAAACGGATATATTCCATAATGCAGATGAGTCCAAGTCTGAAGTTGACATGATGTATCAGGACATTGAAAGTGCCGAATACGCAGAGACCAAAGAATATCAAATAATAGATCTTCCATATAGCTCTTATCAATACCACATGACTGTGGTACTTCCTAAAGAGGGGAATGACATTGATGACATTATGAGTAATCCAGATTGGCTGTATGAATCCACCGAGGAACGAGAAGTGGAATTATATATGCCACGCTTTAAGTTTGACAACACGCTATCATTTAAGGACATTCTCACATTATCGGGACTCGGAGATATGTTTGAAAAGGAGGATTCATTTCCCTTTATAACAGATTTACCTCTTCATGTCAGCCAAATCAAACAACAATGCGTCATCGATGTTGAAGAAGAAGGTACAGAAGCAGCGGCTATCACAATTGCAGAATGTGAAGTGGGCTGCCCTCCCCCAGATGATATTCCTCAAATTACGACAATGAGGATTGACAGACCATTCGGATTCGCAATTAGAGGTGAATATAATCAACTCTTATTTATGGGTGTTGTGAAAGACATGAACAAGAACCGAAGTTGAATCAATTAAACATACGACAGAAAAAGCCACCGTTAAGTGTTGTTATTTAAACCTTAACGGTGGTTTCTGTATTCCATCATCTAATGTATAAAAGAGTCCATTCTGCATACCGTCTTCGCTCAATAGACGGAATTTTCTTACCCTTCCAGCGGCAGAACTGCACATAGTCGGACTTGAAATCACGGATGCCGGCCTCGATCTTCTTCAGGAGCGTGCTCTTGGGATATTTCTTCTTGCAGCCCAATATCCTGTATGGCCCGACATTGTAGGCTAAAGCCGCAAGCAGAAGGGAGTCTTTGCCGTATGCGCTGAACATACCGCAGAACTTCTTCAAGTCCTTTCGGAGCAGCAAATCTGCCTCTACAAGCGACATATTGGAAGAGTAATGTTCTATGGATAGTCCTTCTTGCGGTGCATTCCTTCATAATACTTGATGCAGCATACAGCTCGCTCAAAAGGAGGCAAGCTGAAGATGCTGTTCCTTGTCTCTAACTGTTGCGTTTCCGAAGGCTCACGCGCCTGAGCATTGGCATTCAGGCACATGGCTATCAGATTGAATAGAATTATAGTTCTTACTTTCATTATCAACGTACTTTGAATTTATTGATTTCGTCTATCATATTCTTCACATCGAGGTTTACGGAAACGAAATTCTGGTACAGAATACGTTCCTTAGCATCAACGGAAGGGAAAGAATAAAACTTAGGAATCGGGTACTTCTCGTACTCGGCTTCTTCCTGCTGTATCTCCTTCATGTCAAAGTCAGTCTTGCAATAGAACTTTGAGGTCTGGAACTCGGCACTCTCCTGGATGTTCATGGAGTCACCTCGTCCAGTCTTAGTCTTGATGAAGTCACGTGCAGACTGACCACATATCCAGCCAGTAGGCATGTCGGAAATCTTAGAGGCAGGAACAAGGCTGTCCATATTCTCATTGAGATTGATGGATGTCTTGTCACGGTCGATGGTCACACCTTTCTTTAACTGAACAACTTTTCCAAAGATGTCGTTACTGAGCCATTCGAGGGTTTCCTTGGCTCTGGCAGAACCACTGACCACATTACCAACTGTCGTGATAACCTTCTGCATACCGACCTTGCCGTAGTCGCTCTCCAATTGAGGGAGTTCCTGAAAACCGAGTGCCACACTTACCTTGTTGCTTCGGGCAGTACCGATAAGACGGTCTATCTTGTGAAAATACAGGGTTGGCAACTCATCGACTATGATGCTGACTGGAATGTTCTTACCCTGACCGGTATTGACACGAGTGACAAGACGGTTCAAGATAAGGGCATTCAAGGCTCCGATGATGCTCTCCATTTCGGGATCGTTGGCAATCAGCAGATAACTGGGATTGGCAGGGTCTGACACCTTCAAATCAAAGTCATCGCCATCCTTGTGGAATATCCAATAGGACTCTTTGGTGGCCAGACGTGAGGTATAGACACGCAGCGTACCAATCATACCTTCCAACTGCTCCATAGCCTTGTTCTTCATGGCTGTCTGGAACGGACCAAGTAGCGGTGCTACCTCTGGGTCTGTTTCCAACACCTCGAAGATGGTCTGATAGTCAAGATTGAGGAACGAGAGAATATGCGGCATGTCGCTGTACTTGCCAAGCCAGTAGTAACTATCCGGGCTGACCTCGTTGTGATTGGCATCAAAGACTCGTCCTGTCGGTTTAGGACGATGCGTCTTTGGCTCTTCGGTCATCTCGGCTTCCAATGGCTTGTTGGTTTTCTTGTCATACGGAACCTTTCGGTAATTAGCGAAGAAGAAGATACAAGCCGCAAGGAAGTTGACGGCAGAAGTCTGGAAGAACTGGTCAGAACCACCTCCACCCTCTTTCTTGCCTTTCTGCAGAGATTCGAGCAACGTCTCAGCCGTTTCACTGGCAGCGGCAAGATTGGGAATGTATTTGAGCTGAATAGGATTCACTCGTCGGCTATACTCTACATCTACGAAGTTGATGATATTGAACTTGCAGCCCTTGGGCACCTTGCCAGCTGCAAGGTTTTTGCGGTAATGATAGTAGAGTTTGGTGGCCAGTGTAGGAAACTTGTAGTCGTAAACGACCATAGCAAAGCCCTTGGCACTATGCTGACGAATGAACGGCTCGATAATTGAGAAGGTCTTACCAGAACCAGGAGTACCTACCACCCATGTACCACGGAACGGATTGACGATGTTCACCCATCCCTTGCGGAACTTCGACTTGTAGTAGTAGCGCATGGGGATATTCACGCTATACTTATTCTCTATCAGCTCTTCACATTGCTGGAAGGATTCGTTCTCGAAGTTGAAACGGTCTTTGAGCAGCCCTTCCTTCAAGAACTTACTGATGTTGTCGAGTGCCACATGAATGAGGATGGTTCCCAATATGGAGGCTGCCATATAGAGCCAGATATTGAGAGCTATCGTATAGAAACGTGTGTCCATGCGTGTCTTGAACAGCCAGATAGACACAAGCGTCACGATGAAGCCGCCGACTAAGGGATAAAGCACCTGACGACGGGCATCAAACTCGATATGTTTCTTGTTACGAGTACCGATACAGGTGATGCAGATGCAAAGGATAGTGGCCAACTTGCTCCAAACGAGATTGCCATCATGGTAGATAAACCATCGTTTCATGCGGTCATGGACATCGCAGACGATACCGCCCCAGTAGTCAAGCAACGCTGGGTCTATGGCATACTCGAAAAACTCAACTACGAGAGAGACGTAGATGAGTGTTCGGAATATCTTATAGGCAGTCTGAAGTTCTTTGGTTTCTTCCATTTCTGATTATCTCTTGGCTCTAAGTTAATTGTACAACGTGATGATTGGTCGTATTTTATGCGACTCGATTTTGGGCGTTTCCTGCAAT
>CADCEW010000099.1 GCA_902800585.1 uncultured Prevotellaceae bacterium | reverse complement strand
ACGACATCGGCGTCACACTGATAGAACTCACGATATCTTCCCTTCTGAGGACGGTCAGCACGCCATACAGGTTGTATCTGATAACGCTTGAAAGGCAACTGTAGCTCCTCACGGTGCATCACCACATAACGGGCAAAAGGAACGGTAAGGTCGTAGCGCAATCCCTTCTCGCACATCTTCGAAGCAAGATGAAGCGCATTTCGCTCCGCAAGTTCCTCATCACTTACCTTCGCCAGACAATCACCACTGTTCAATACCTTAAACAAGAGTTTATCACCTTCCTCACCATATTTACCCATCAGGGTCTGCAAGGTCTCCATAGCAGGCGTCTCTATCTGCTGGAAGCCATAGAGCGCATAGACCTCACGTATAGTATTGAAGATGTAGTTGCGCTTCGCCATCTCCACAGGACCGAAGTCACGCGTACCTTTGGGAATACTTGGTTTCTGTGCCATTTATTTTCTTACAATTGTCTGGTCGCGGTCAGGACCAATAGAGATAATCTTAATAGAAGTCTCCAACTCAGCCTCCAAGAACTTAATATAATCCTTGAAAGCCTGTGGGAACTGATCTTCGCTGGTAAACTTCGTCATATCTGTCTTCCATCCTGGAAGTTCCTTATAGACAGGTTCGATGCCTTCCTCAATATTATAGGGGAAATAGTCTATCTCTTGACCGTTCTGCTTATAGGCAACACAGGCCTTGATGGTGTCGAAGTCGTCAAGAACATCACTCTTCATCATAATCAACTGAGTGACGCCATTCACCATGATAGAGTATTTCAAGGCAATAAGGTCAATCCAGCCACAACGACGCTCACGACCTGTCACAGCACCATACTCATGACCTAAGTCACGAATCTTCTTGCCAGTCTCGTCAAATAACTCCGTAGGGAATGGACCTGCACCGACACGGGTACAATAAGCCTTCATGATACCATAGACATCACCAATTTTATTAGGACCAATACCTAAACCTGTACAAGCACCTGCACAGATGGTGTTGGAAGAGGTGACAAAAGGATAAGAGCCGAAATCAATATCCAGCATTGTACCTTGGGCACCCTCACAGAGTACGCTCTTGCCACTCTTCAATAGGTTATTAATCTCATGCTCTGAGTCGACAATGGGGAACTGACGGAGATACTCGATACCCTCCAGCCATTTCTTCTCCACCTCCGTGATGTCATAGTCAAAATTCAAAGATTTCAAGATAGCATCGTGACGAGCCTTTGCCTTTGCATATTTCTCATCAAAGTTCTCAAGGATATCACCTACACGCAAACCGTTACGACTGACTTTATCGGTATAAGTTGGACCAATGCCTTTACCAGTAGTACCTACTTTGTCCTTACCTTTCTGTGCCTCATAGGCAGCATCCAGTACACGATGAGTTGGCATAATCAGATGTGCCTTCTTGGAGATATGCAGACGACTTTTCAGTTCATGTCCACTTGCCTCCAAGGCCTTTGCTTCCTCCATGAACAAGTCAGGAGCCAAAACAACGCCATTACCGATGATGTTCACCTTTCCACCCTGGAAGATACCGGATGGAATACTACGAAGTACATATTTCTGTCCTTCGAACTCCAAGGTATGACCAGCATTCGGACCTCCCTGGAAACGAGCCACGACATCATACTGTGGGGTCAGCACATCGACCACCTTACCTTTTCCTTCATCGCCCCACTGCAATCCGAGCAGGACATCTACTTTTCCTTGATTCATTTGATCTTTTTATTTTGAGTTTTCTGTTTCTTCTTTTGAGCCTTGATACGTGTAATCTTTGCCTGACACGCACTGCATATACCATAAATATATAATGAGAAACCATCCTTTCGGAAGCGTTTCAAGTGCATATTACTGATGGTTTCGGTAATCTGGGGAGCTTTAATCTCCGTTACCTTCCCACACATGGTACATATCTGATGACTATGGCTGTTATTGTCGTAACAGGCCTCATATTTGGTCTGACCCTGAAAACGATGACGGATGACCAATCGTAATTCCATGAACAGTTTCAAGGTATTATAGAGGGTGGCACGACTGACCGGAAAATTATTCTCCTCTGACAGTTTCTCACCCAATTCATCAAGCGTGAAATGACCGTTGATATCATAGACGGCATCCAGTATCGCATAACGCTCAGGCGTTTTGCGATGGTTGTTCATCTCCAGATAACTTGTCAATATCTGTCTGACGGTAGTCCTAACACTTTCTTTCATTGAATCAATAATACCCAAAAACCGCACAAAATTACAACATTTTATTCAGAATACGGCATTATTAATTTAAAAAAGTTCTAAATTAAGACTTTTAAGTGCACTTTTTGCCAATCGCTCATACATAAGACCTAATTCCGAAAAGCGGATGATGCTCTGCATAGCGGCTTTCCTCACGGAGGGAGCTGGACCTTGAAGGGCAGCGAGAGCCTGGTCGATAAACTCATTTATCCCCCTCTCGTTTGGCTCTTGTTTATTCATAAATAGTCTCGAGAGGATATGAAAACCGCATAA
>CADCEW010000098.1 GCA_902800585.1 uncultured Prevotellaceae bacterium | reverse complement strand
ATGTTCATTTATGCCATGCAAAGGTAATTGTTTTTTTTCTTTCAACCAAAATATGGTTAAAAATTTGTACGAGTCAGATTTTTGTAGTATCTTTGCAGAATTGAAAATAAATTATTTTAATGTTAATCGTAAATATATTCTAACGTATGAGCCAAAAAAGAGTTTATCTCTTCGGTAATGGAAAAGCCGAAGGTAATGCAAAGATGCGTGAGGAATTGGGTGGTAAGGGTGCTAACCTTGCCGAGATGAACCATATCGGTGTTCCCGTTCCTCCAGGTTTTACAATTACGACAGACTGCTGTAACGAGTATTATCAGGTTGGTCAGGAGAAGATTATGGAAATCCTGAACGACGACGTGATGGCAGCTGTAAAGCACATCGAGGACTTGATGAACTGCAAGTTCGGTGATGCTGCTAATCCTTTGTTGGTATCTGTCCGCTCAGGTGCCCGTGCTTCTATGCCTGGTATGATGGATACCATTCTGAACCTTGGTTTGAATGACGAGGTTGCAGAGGGTATGGCGAAGAAGACTAACAATCCTCATTTCGTTTATGACTCTTACCGTCGTTTCGTACAGATGTATGGTGATGTCGTATTGGAGATGAAGCCTGTCAACAAAGAGGATATAGATCCGTTTGAGGAGATTATTGAGAAGGTAAAGAAAGAGAGTGGTGTCGTTCTGGACAAAGACCTCTCCGTCGAAGACCTGAAGAAACTCGTTCAGTTATTTAAGGCTGCTATCAAGGAGCGTACTGGTAAGGACTTCCCCAACGATCCTATCGAGCAGTTGTGGGGTGCTATCTGCGCTGTGTTCCGTTCATGGATGAACGAGCGTGCAATCCTCTACCGTAAGATGGAAGGTATTCCTGATGAGTGGGGTACAGCCGTATCTGTCATGGCAATGGTATTCGGTAATATGGGTGACACTTCCGCTACTGGTGTATGCTTCAGTCGTGACGCTGCCAATGGTGAGAACGTGTTCAATGGTGAGTATCTGGTGAATGCTCAGGGTGAGGATGTCGTTGCAGGTATCCGTACACCGCAACAGATCACGAAACTCGGTTCACAGCGTTGGGCAGAGCGCGCTGGTATTTCTGAGGAAGAGCGTGTTGCTAAGTATCCCTCTATGGAGGAAGCCATGCCTGAGATTTATGCTCAGCTGAATGGTATCCAAGAGAAACTCGAGGAACACTATCGTGACATGCAGGATATGGAGTTCACCGTTCAGGAGGGTAAGTTGTGGTTCCTCCAGACTCGTAACGGTAAGCGCACAGGTGCTGCTATGGTGAAGATTGCCATCGACCTGCTCCATGAGGGTAAGATTGACGAGAAGACTGCTATCATGCGTTGTGAGCCTCAGAAACTCGATGAGCTGTTGCATCCCATCTTCGATAAGAAGGCTCTGTCTGCTGCGAAGGTGATTGCACAGGGTCTGCCTGCTTCTCCTGGTGCTGCATGTGGTCAGATTGTGTTCCATGCTGACGATGCTCAGGCTTGGCATGCCGATGGTCATAAAGTTGTTCTCGTTCGTATCGAGACTTCTCCCGAGGACCTCGCAGGTATGTCTGCCGCTGAGGGTATCCTTACTGCACGTGGTGGTATGACTTCTCACGCAGCCGTTGTGGCTCGTGGTATGGGTAAGTGCTGCGTATCAGGTGTAGGTGCTCTGAATGTAAGTTATAAGGATAAGACCGTTGAGATTGACGGCGTTGTATATAAGGAGGGTGACTATATCTCTCTGAATGGTACTACTGGTCAAGTTTATGCAGGTGAGGTTCCTACCAAGGCTGCAGAACTGAGTGGCGACTTCAAGGAGTTGATGGACCTCTGCGACAAGTACACCAAGTTGCAGGTTCGCACCAATGCCGACACACCACACGATGCACAGGTAGCTCGTGACTTCGGTGCCAAGGGTATCGGTCTGACTCGTACAGAACACATGTTCTTCGAGGACAAGAAGATTGTTGCCATGCGTGAGATGATTCTCTCTGACAGCGTTGCTGGACGTGAAAAGGCACTTGCTAAGTTGTTGCCTTATCAGAAGGCTGACTTCAAGGGTATCTTGGAGGCTATGGATGGTCTGCCCGTTAACATCCGTCTGTTGGATCCTCCTCTCCACGAGTTCGTTCCTCACGATCTTGCTGGTCAGGAGACAATGGCAAAAGAGATGGGTGTATCTCTTGAGACTATTCAGCGTCGTGTTGCTTCTCTCGCAGAGAATAACCCGATGCTTGGTCATCGTGGTTGCCGTCTGGGTATCACCTTCCCAGAGATCACTGCTATGCAGACGAAGGCTATCCTCTCTGCAGCTTGTGAGTTGAAGAAGGAGGGTAAGAACCCAATGCCAGAGATCATGGTTCCGCTGATTGGTACACTCTATGAGCTGAAGCAGCAGAAGGAAGTTATCCAGTATGCCGCTAAGGAGACTTTCGCAGCTGAAGGTATTGAGGTAGAGTTCGAGATTGGTACAATGATTGAGATTCCACGTGCTGCCCTGACAGCCGATCGTATCGCTACAGAGGCTCAGTACTTCTCCTGACACAGATGACCTTCGGTTACAGCCGCGACGACATCGCTTCGTTCCTGCCTGTATACCTCGACAAGAAGATTCTGAAGGTTGACCCATTCCAGGTTCTCGACCAGAAGGGTGTTGGTAAACTCATCAAGTATGCTGTGAAGGCTGGTCGTGAGGTACGTCCTGACCTGCGTTGCGGTATCTGTGGTGAGCATGGTGGTGAGCCTTCAAGTGTGAAGTTCTGTGCTAAGATTGGCATGAACTACGCATCTTGCTCTCCTTTCCGTGTGCCCATCGCACGTCTTGCCGCCGCCCAGGCCGCCGTCGAAGAGTGATATTTAATCTATTGAAAATTAAATAATTAATTATGAGAGGTTAAAGTGTTACTTCAATACTTTAACCTCTCGTTTTTTCTATAATAAGCCTATTAAAAATAGCCGCTATTCTTGGAAGCCCTAATAGACTGTCAACTACAAAGAAGGATGT
>CADCEW010000097.1 GCA_902800585.1 uncultured Prevotellaceae bacterium | reverse complement strand
ATTCAGGTTCTCCGTATATTTGTTCCAACGACCCTGCTCGTTGAGTTCTCCCAACAGGAGACGCTCAGCGGAGGTGATGCCAATGGCTGCCATCACGTCAAGACCCTTGGGAACACCACGCAAGGTGGGCTTGGTTTCATAGTCGACCATCTCCTGCAATACCTCGTTGTCAGGGAAGTAACGCTGGGGCATCAGACAAATCTTAAAGGCACTGGATGCCAGGAACTTGGGTTTGATACGTGTCTGTTTCTTCGCTATTTCCTCCAAAGTATTGCGGATAGCCTCGAACTTATTGTCATCTTTACAGAACTGTTCAGCAGTGCATCCCATCTTCTGCATCTCTCCATAGACCTGCAGGATGCTCACATCATCAGGCATACCCATCAGATAAGTGATAGGCTCTGTGATATTCTTATAGAGGTTGGTCAGCGCTGCATTACTGCCAATGGTCTGAGCCAACAGCAGGGCAGCACGCAACTGGTCGTCCTTATCGGTGCCGAAAGGTACATTCTGCAACCACATCATCGCACGGAAATACTGTTTCAGTGTCTCATTACGGGTGTAATGACCACGTGGACGATAGATGTTATAGATGAACTTAGGCATCCTCTTCTCAGGCACATAACCCAAGAACTCCGAGAATCTCGTATCGGCATCGTTGACATTCTTGATCTCTTGTTTCGCCATGTCTGTATAGGCAGCGGCAACAGGCAATAAAGTCTTACCTGTAACCAGGGCATAAGCGATGGCATAGTAGGCAGCATCGTATTCAGCAGCAGCCTTCACCTTTGGATCAGTAGCCGAGGTAGCCTTCTGCATCATGAGGTCGTAGTTCTTCTTGGAGAATTCTGCCACCATCGGCACGAACTTCTGTTGCTCCGTCTCCTTCAGCAGACAGTCGAAATACATGTGGAAAGCCTGCAGGAAGAGGTCGGTAGTAACAAAGCTGGGGAACTCATGATAGTCGTTGCGCTCATACACATGGAACAACTGGTTCTCCTTGCCTGGTACGATGGCGAAGCCATTCTTGGCAATGGCATTATAGAGTCGCTGATTGAAGTCCTGCAACTGGAAGGTGTTGACGATATTATCCATATTCGTCATCATCCCTGCAGGTGCGATGTTATTACGCGCCTTCAATTTCTCCTCATGGGCTTGCAACTTCTTGACGAAAGCCTGTTCGGCAGGAGAGTACTTGATGGGCTTTGCCTTACCTTCCTCCTCTTTATAGAAACGGTCTGACATGATCTCATCATACCATGAGGTAGCACTGAAGATACCACGTAGGTCAGCACTCTTAAAGCAATAGCCCTGACGTGCTGAAACGGCATTACGAAGGATGCGCGTCTCCTCCAAGGAGAGACTCTCCACGTTGATGTTGAGGGGCAGTTTCTTATTCAACTGTTCCACATCAATCTTCGCCTTTCCGGGGATGATGACAGGACGTGACTCTTTCTGTGCACTTGCATTCCATGCAAAGGCAAGTACCACCATTGTTAACAGTAACTTTTTCATAGGCAAAATGGTTTATTTAGTTATTTAATTGTTCTATTGCTTCTTCTCTTGTGACGTTCTTCAACAGGAAGCGTTCAAAGCCCATGCCGAAATGGTCCCAGCGGTATTCTGCAACGACATACTTCCCATCCGTCGTGCGCTCCAGGCTTCGTATCTTTCCGTCGATGAAACGGAAGTCGTCCAAGATACCACCCAACTTCGAACCCATCCATAGTGGGCGCACCAGTCCGTGGTAGTTCTTGAAGATAAAGAGCCGCCGCCCTTTCTCCTTGAAATAGCGGGTACTTTTGATAACGCCCACCATCGCATCGATACTCCCATCACCATCGACATCACCAGTCGCAAACTGGTAAACAGGATAAGGCAGTTCCCAACGGTCACAAGTAGAGTCTGTCTTCAGCGTCAGTACTGACAGCGTGTCATTCTTCTGCTCCAAGGAGAATCCTCCCCTTTCCTGGCTAAAGGCATCCACACTTGTCAGCCAAAAGCCCAAGACCAACAGACACTCAATTTTCAATTTTGACTTCGTCCAAATTGCTCACGCTCAACAGACTTCAAGCAAGCTTGGTCTGTATTCGCTTAAACTCAATTTTCAATTGTCAATTTTCAAAGCAGGCTCCTGATTTCCGCCTCGATATCCTTCACCTGTACGCTCCGCTTATAGAGCGAGTTATCACGAGTGATCAGGAAATATTCTGGCAATCCCTGTATGTTATAGAGTACCAGCGTCTGTGAATCAGCACCCTGTGGGTCACGTACACTTACCCAAGGCAGCGCAGCAGTCTGCTGTTTCCAGAAATGCTCGTCACTATCCAGCGATACCTGATAGATCTCCAGTCCATGGGCATGGTATTTGTTATAGAGTTCACGCAACAGCAGGATGCGTTCAGGAGAGTTCTCCAAGCCAAACAGATGGAAGTCAAGGATGACTACCTTTCCTTTCAGGTCTGTCAGGTGGCGCATCTGTCCTTTGTTGTCATAGAGGGCGATGTCTATCACACCAGCGGTAGTCACCTTGCTGGCATCAATCTCCTGTGCATCATTCGCCTCAATGATACGGATATTCTTCATACCCTCGATGGCGATGTTATGCAGATTAGCACCACGCTCGGAGTTCGGATGATAAGTGTCCCAACTGGTAGCAACGGCTGCAAATGTCTTAACGTCGTCTTTGTCGGAACGAGGGTTGAAGATAAGTGCATTGCCGAGTGCCTGGAACAGTGCGAAATAAGCATACGAGCGATTCGGCTCCTTCAGGATATAGTTCTGTCTTACATCCTTCTT
>CADCEW010000096.1 GCA_902800585.1 uncultured Prevotellaceae bacterium | reverse complement strand
AGCACTCCATACACCCTTTTTACATTGTGCCTTGATGACGATGCCCACACACTCCTGGTCATAGCCATATTGCAGGCTCTCCATTAACTCCTGACACATCTCCTCGCTTAAGCAGTTGAAATGGTCGGCATTCTGCATCTCTACGTAGCAGATACGCTCTTTGATGACTGCACTTACTAACTTCATCGTTCTGTATTTATTGCTATTATTTCTCTGGTATCTCTGCCTGTAACTTCTCCACGGCACCAGTGATGGGGTTGAGTTTCAAATGAGTGGGATATTTCTTGAAGAGGGAACCGCCACGGAGTTCCGTAAAACCGAACTGGGCGAAGGGATACTCATAGGTGGCAAGTTGACGGTCTTCCCGATAGAGTGTCAGACGGACGAAGCCTGGCACATTGGCATAGAAACCCCCATCTTTTTTGTTCTCAGGATAATCGTATTGCTGTTGGGACTGCTGGTGCAAGTCTTCCAATGTCAGATAGAACGGGATGCCGGAGAGGTCGTCCTTGTCAACGAGTCCGAGTGGTTTGCTGATGCGGAAGATCACTTCCCGTTGCATCTCCCGCTCAGGACAAAGGGCGATATGCTGTTCTGTGGTATCACAGGTGGTAGTACCCATGAAGAGCGACAGCAGACCCTCATACTGTTGATCTATCTCGTCAAGCATCAGTTGCAGTTGTGCCTTGTCCGTAGGCATCTCTTCTGCCTCACCTGTGATGAGTTGCTGACGATGCTCCTGCAGTTCTGCCATCTGTAAGGCAACCAACTCAGCCTTCTTCGCATTGCTTCCAGCCATGCGTACCTCGTCGCTGAGGAACTTCATCGGGTCCAAGTTCTTCTTTTTCTTGGCGGTGGCCTTAAAAGGAGGTTGCTTCTTGACGACGATAGGGGTGTCGTTGACAGCCAACAATACACCATCTTCGCTGAGACGAATCTCCGAAGTAGCACTCTTACCTTTCAGTGTAGCGATAAAGCATTTGGAAGTATCACGGACACCTGTCTGACTCAATCGGAAGTCCACCACACGATGATGGATATCTTCATCCTGTCCTGCAGGTTTCTGACGGAGATACTTCTCCGCATACTGACAGAAAATGCCAGGGGTATAGGTTTTCTTCTCAATAAGCAGGTGGAAATGAATCACAGTCTTGGGCAGGTAATAGACAGTACCTTCAGGCACCTTGCCTTCCTGTAACTTTGATGAAGAGACAGGTTGCGCCATTGTTGTCATGCATCCTAACAACAAGGCTGTGAACCAAAACATTCTCAGGTGTCTCATACCTTTATTCTTTCAGTCGTTTGAAAGCACGGGAGATATAACGGACGATATCCTCGGCAATCAGGCTTTCCTCTCCTAAGTCACGTGCAGCCAAGTCGCCTGCAAGTCCGTGGAGATAAGTGCCCACGATACAAGCCTCAGGAGTCTTATAACCTCTGGCAAGGAGTGCCGTAATGATACCTGTCAGCACGTCACCGCTTCCTGCTGTTGCCATCCCTGCATTGCCAGTAGGATTGAAATAGACATGACCATCGGGCAGGCAGATAGCGGTATAGTGTCCTTTCAGGATGATATATCCTTGGATGCGTTCTGCCAGATGACGCGCCTTCGTCAGTCGCTCGTAACTGTCGTTGGAATGGCCTTCCATGCGGTCGAACTCCTTTGGATGAGGCGTGAGGATGATACCTTTTGGCAGTTGCTGGAACCATGCACGGTGATTTGCCAGGATATTCAGTGCGTCAGCATCTGCCACGACAGGGCAGGTACTACGGCGCAGCTGTGCAATCAAAGGAATGGCTGTTGTCTCACTTTGTCCCAGTCCTGGACCAATGCCCAGAGCGGTGAAGCCCTCCGTGTCTGTCGCCTCAGAGAAAATAGTCTCCTCAGGGTCGAACTGAAGCACTGCCTCAGGAACGGCAATCTGCAGGATGTCTCTGTTTTTCTTGGGTGTATGGATGGTGATTTTTCCCACTCCTGAACGGAGACAGGCTCTAGCGGCAAGGACTGCTGCACCAGCCATACCATAACTACCTGCTATGAGGAGTGCATGTCCCATCTGTCCCTTATGGGCGAAGGCGTTTCTGTCGATAAGCATGGAGCGTATCTGTGATTCCTCCATCACGGTATAGTTCGCTTCCATCTTCTCTATACCTTCCTGACTAAGCCGTATATCCAGCACACGCAGTTTCCCGATATATTGTTGGTTTTCTGGGAACAGGAAGGCGAGCTTGGGTTGTTGGATGGTCAATGTGAGGTCTGCTTGGATGATATTCGCACGGACATTATAGGTATTATCCTCTGTGATAAGTCCTGAGGGCATATCGATAGATACCACTTCAGCGGGTGAGGCATTGATGTATTTCACCAACGAGGCAAAACCACCTGCCAGAGGTTTGTTGAGTCCAGAACCGAAGAGACCGTCAATCACCAGCATACCTTTCTCTAAGCGAGGCGGGTCAAACTCTTGCGTGACCTCTATGAATTCTTTGACGCGCTTAGCGTCTGTCAGTCGTTTCTTATTAACGGCGCAGTCCTCGGAGAGATGTCCGCTGATGTTAAAGAGATAGACGCTGACCTGATAGCCGACGTCCCCTAACATACGGGCGATGGCAAGGGCGTCGCCGCCATTGTTGCCAGGACCTGCAAACACAACCACACCGCACGTTCCATCAAATCGATACTGGCTATCGGCTCGTGTTCGATGGTGTATTTGTCTAACTCTTTAATCTGAGCACTGGTGAATATCTTCATTGCAGTTGCAAAAATAAGAAAAATATACTAATCCATAGCTATTCTTTGCTGAAAAATTAGTAATTTTGTGGCAAATTAATAAAATAGGCACTATGAGTATCGTAAAAATCAAGGACAAGACGTTTGAGACATCTATCTCGGCAGAGGAGATTGCCAAGCGTGTGAAGGAACTTGCTCAGCAGTTGAGTAAGGATTTTGAAGGTAAGAATCCGCTGTTTCTTGCCGTGTTGAACGGATCCTTTATCTTTGCGGCTGATTTGATGCGTGAGATAACGATACCGTGTGAGATATCCTTTGTGAAGCTGGCATCGTATCAGGGCACGACCTCAACGGGTAAGATCAAAGAGGTGATAGGTATCAACGAGGATTTGTCCGGTCGTACCGTCGTCATCGTAGAGGATATCGTGGAGAGTGGTCGGACGATGAAGCGGATGATAGAGACGTTAGGT
>CADCEW010000095.1 GCA_902800585.1 uncultured Prevotellaceae bacterium | reverse complement strand
GTCTCAGCGACATCAATTGGAATTACGGTGATGGATACGTTTGGCATGATTTCGAGACTGACATGGAGAGAATCTCAGAAAAATTCAACCAGCAGTGCCCTGATGATGTCATTTCCGTATATGTAAAAACAGAAGATGGATTCGAAAATCTGTACGAATTTCAGGATGGAAGTTTATGCAGCAATGTAGAAATCATTCACTACAGGACAGAACTCCAAAAAGTTTGTGAAGAATTAAACCACATGGCATCGGAAACACCACTTCGGCAATATGAAGTCATCGATATTGCCCATCATCCTACTATTGTCTTCCATTATGGAGCATTAACTTTCATCGGTTATAATATATACGAGATATATAGCGATGACAATCGGTCTTTTGAAATCACTGCGTCCATTGCTTATCCAAGTAGAAACTACAACCACCTCCCTTTTAGAATTAAAGCCCAGCAGATTCTCTATGATTATTTGTTAGATAAACGAAAGACTGGAGGTTTAACACAGTACGTCTAATCCCTATTACAAATATGAAGTCAAAGGTAATACAGTTTTTGGAGGAGCATCAATCAGGGGAACGTTCCACGTTCGTTGGCGATGCTAAGTGGAGACAAGAAAACGCATCATGGCTAAAACAGTCTCAGCGCGTAGCTTGTACTATTATGGAATATATGCAAAATCAGCATTTCTCACGTAATGACGTCGCAGAGAAATTAAGAGTCAGCCCTCAGTATGTGAGCAGGATTCTTTCTGGTAAGATGAATTTCACATTAAAGACGATTTCATTAATAGAAGAACGACTTGGACTGGAATTATTCTGCATTTAGCTGATTTTAATGGCCAAAAAACGTGAAATTGTCACAAGATAATGAAACAAAATTGATAATCTGCGAATTTTAGTTAGCTGTATGAAGAAAGCTATATCAATGGAAATTGTCAACTATGCCGACATTCCTATACCCCAATTTGTTGATATTATAATAAAAGGTGACGACGAGGCTATGTATTATTTGCTCCACGAACGCCTAAAGCACCTGCTATATGAACGCTATCAAGACTATAGCCATAATCTGTATGACGATTTTGATGACTTGCTAGATGACTTCTTTATCTACATTCGTGAGAGTGAACACACACCATATCAGGCACTTCAGCGCATCAAGAGGAAACAAGCTTTTGAAAGTTGGTTGTTGAATACGTTCCGTAACTATCTTAACAACAGGTCAGAGGAAGAGTCTCATATCCCCCTCGTGGATAAAGATTGTGAGAAGATGTCTTTGCTAACAGAAAGTTCGTCGACAGATGGAGAGATCAAGATTCATATTGTCTCACAACTGATAGCCTATGCGTTGCAGGTGTTTTACCCGCGAGGACGCTTTATATTTCTCCGATCACTCCTCACCATTCTCAATGAACAGCAAGCAGTTCCTGATAAGGAAATGGCCGAAGCACTTGGTATGTCTTACATCTCATATCGTGTTACCCTTCACCATATGAGGAGCAACGTAAAACGTTTTAGGGAGTGTCTATTGAATGGAGAGTCATTACGGCTTGACAACGAGCATGAGCTCTTGGCAAAACGCATTGATAATGATTTCCCTAATCTTTATCCAATTCTATTCAATTGCTACATACGATGTATTGATACACTAAAAACCAGTGCTGCCGTTAAAGAGCTTCGCAGCCAATATATAGAAGAACGTGGATTTGTTGTTCATGAACCAAGCATCCCAGAATATTCCCGAATAAGTATTGCACGATTCTGGGTGAAACTTCATCGATGGTTGATACCAGGAATGATGGCTATGTAGATAACTGTAAGTTAATCTTTACTCTATGAACTGTAGAAGTTGTTCAACCAATTGATGTACGGTGGTTGATGACTCTTCTTTTGCTGGATTGCTACCATCGAATGATTCCTGTACCTTATGGGCATTATCTATTGCAATACGAGTTTTCTGGTAAATGACATTGAAGACCTTCACGGAGTCCCCTTTTGTCTTACCGTATCTGAAACCAAGCAGATGGGTAAGCATCTCACCGTAGCGGCTTCTGTGTATGGAGCCTTGATATAGGTTGAAATGTAACAGAAACCAGTATTCAAATGCTTGGTTGCTATATGCCACTTGAAAACCATTGGCCTGTGCCATCTGTATCGCGGTATTAAAATCGCCGTCAGAAAAATCATCCTTGTCAAATACGACCCAACATTGATCATAGTTTCGACTTCTTCTCTTCTCAATATCCCTAATAGCGATTGCCTCTTTTACCAGTGATACAGTGTTCATACCCTTGCCAATTGCTTTCACGTTTGCAGATGTCAATCGGAAGGAGTTGAAGTATTCAGGTTCGGTTACCTCTCCTTCACAGACGATAAGGAAGGTCTGTTTCACCAGCTTTAGGCTACTTGTTCTTTTGAGTGTGCGCTCAATTTTGGGGTTCTGTCTGCGTGCCATCACTCTGCCCTCCTTAATACTGACTCTAGATTCCCGATAACAGGTGTGGCTCCATATTTGCCACTGAGATAATCCTTTTCGAAAGGAGCATCACTCCTGACTTTATAGTCTGACAAAGAATAGAGTGAGGTAGCTCCGAATCTATCTTTTTGTGTGAACCAAATTTGATCGCGGCGGAATAAACCAGAACTGAGGATGTTGGTGTCGTGTGCAGTAAATATCAACTGAGCGTTTCGTGGATTGGTTTCGCGAGAATTAAACAAAGAGATAATCCGATTTGTCAAAACTGGATGTAATTTGGAGTCGAACTCATCAATGACAAGTCTCGATCCGTTGTCAAGAGCCTTGATGATAGGGTAAGCCATAGAGAAATATTTGATGGTTCCCTCAGATTCCATGCTCAGAAATTGAAAACTGGTTTCACCTTTTGCCACTCCATTTGTGTCATACTGCAAATGTCGGCTAAGGATGTGATTATCACTTTTCTCAATATCCTCAATACCAAGGTC
>CADCEW010000094.1 GCA_902800585.1 uncultured Prevotellaceae bacterium | reverse complement strand
GGGAAGACGAGATCCATACCACCACCATGGATGTCGAACATCTCACCCAAGTACTTACGACCCATCGCTGTACATTCGCAGTGCCAGCCAGGGAATCCGTCTGACCAAGGACTCGGCCAGCGCATGATATGCTCAGGTTGTGCTTTCTTCCAAAGGGCGAAGTCTGCCTGGTTCTTCTTCTCTCCGATACCAGCCAGTTCACGACTCTCATCCTTGATATTCTCCAGTGAGCGACCACTCAGGATACCATATTGGAATTTCTTGTTATATGCCTCGATATCGAAATAGATACTGCCATTCGACTCGTAGGCAAAACCATTGTCGAGAATCTGCTGTACCAGTTGCTGCTGCTCGATGATATGTCCTGTGGCATGCGGCTCGATAGAGGGAGGCAGCACATTGAGCGCCTCCATTGCCTGATGATAGCGGTTGGTATAATACTGCGCTATCTCCATGGGCTCCAACTGTTCCAGTCGTGCCTTCTTGGCAATCTTGTCCTCGCCTTCGTCGGCATCATGCTCCAAGTGTCCTACATCTGTGATATTACGCACATAGCGCACCTTATAACCCAAGTGCTTCAGATAACGGAACACCAAGTCAAAGGTAATGGCTGGACGCGCATGTCCCAGATGGGGATCACCATAGACAGTAGGTCCGCATACATACATACCCACATTAGGTGCATGCAGTGGCTCAAAACGCTCCTTCTGCCTCGTCAGCGTATTATATATAACTAATTTCGATTCCAAAATCGATTAACTTTAAACTATCAACTTTAAACTATCAACTATTTCACGTACTCCGAGAAGTCAGTCAACTTCATGTCACCCTTGCGAGCCAGTGTGTCATGCATAGCAAAGGCAGCCGTGAGACAATGACGGGTATGCCCGCCTGTACCCAGTTTCAGGTAGTCCCACAACAACTGCTTGTAGTCAGGATGTGCACAGTTCTCAATGATGGTCTGTGCACGCTGCATCGGACTCTTACCACGCAGGTCTGCAACACCCTGCTCTGTCACGATGACGTTCACGTCGTGCTCGGAAGAGTCTTGGTGGGTGACGAAAGGAACGATGCTGGAGATGCAGCCACCCTTTGCCACAGAAGGACAAGTGAAGATACTCAGGTAGGCGTTGCGGATAAAGTCACCAGAACCACCGATACCATTCATCATCTTCGTACCACTGATATGGGTAGAGTTGGCATTACCATAGATATCTACTTCGATAGCGGTATTGATAGCGATAACACCTAAGCGACGGATAACAGCAGGGTGGTTGGAAATCTCACTCTGACGCAGTGTCAGGTGGTTCTTGAAGTAATCCATATTGTCATAGACCTGTTTCAGACACTCGTTAGAGACTGTCAGTGAACAAGCACTGGCATCCTTCACACGTCCATTCAGCATCATGCCTACCACACTGTCCTGCAGCACCTCAGTATAGATATTGAAGTCAGGCACATGCTTATCCTGACCCAGTGCACCAAGGATAGCATTGGCTGTGGAACCTACACCACTCTGCAAGGGCAGGAACTCCTTCGGCATACGACCGGCATGCAACTCGGCAACGAGGAACTCAGCAGTCAGATAACCAATCTTATCTGTTACAGGGTCGCTGTCCTTGAAGGAACGAGCCTCATCAGGGATGTTACACTCTACGACACCCACAACCTTCTCCTTCGGAATCGTCACATAAGGAACACCGATGCGGTCGCCTACACTGAAGATGGGGATGGGCTTGCGATAAGGGGGATCCAACGGCTCATACACGTCGTGGAGATATTTCGCATTGGGGTTGTGGAACGAGTTAAGTTCCAGAATGACCTTCTTGGCAAGACGGGCAGCCGTCGGAGAAATACCACCTGCGGCAGTCAGATAAACACGATAGTCGTTGCCCACCTCCTCAATGTCACACACTTCGAGGATTGCCCAGTCAACGGGTCCGTAGAAACCATAGCGCAACTCCTGTGCCATGTGACTCAGGTGCAGGTCATTATAGGGAATCTCACCCATATTCACATGCTTGCGGAAATCAGGGTTCGTCGTGTAGGGAGCACGATACTTGATGGCCTGTGCATTGGCAAGGTCACCATCAGTACTCTGACCTGTAGATGCTCCTGTGAAGATAGCCACCTTGAACTCACGTCCTGCCTCATGCTCGGCAATGGCAATCTTTGCTAACTCCTTGGTTGTTGCCTTGGCTACACCAGCAGGTGTAAAACCACTCATGGCGATCTGGTCGCCATTCTTAATCAGTGCTGCAGCCTCTGCAGCGGTCATACGTGTATAAGCCATAATAGTACTATTGTTTTAATTTTGTGTGCAAAGGTACGATTAAGTGAGCAAAAAACCAAGAGAATCTTGAGTTTTTTCGAGCGTGAGTACCTTCGACGAAGTCAAAGATAGTGAAAACCGAACGAAGAACCAAATATATTTGAGTTTTTCTGAGGTGCATCCTATCTTCGAGACTTGTCTCAAAGGTACGATTAAGTGAGCAAAAAACCAATAGAATCTTGAGTTTTTTCGAGCGTGAGTACCTTCGACCGAAGGTCAAAGGTAATAATAAGAAAGAAAAAACCAAATATATAAGATACTTTTTGTATCTTTGCAAACGAAATAAACCTATAACACGATGAGCAAGAAATTTCCTTATGGCTACGATGTGAATGCCTATATCGACAAGGCATTCGAACAGATGAAAGCTGATTTCCCTTGGGCAACAAGGGAGATGATAGCAGAGCATACGAACTTAGGTATTGAGAAAATGGACGATGAATACCAATATGTCTCTTATCACTCGCAGTATGATGGTACCCTGAAGCCATCTCCAGAAGATATTGACTGTGAGACGTTTCTCCGTCGACTCGCCAGTGGTCGTGACTGGGAACTTGAAAGAGCCAATCCCGTAAAGGAAACCATTGATGTGCCAACAGCCAACACCTGTCGTGGCGACTGGTATCTGGAGTGCTATCGTATTCGGAAACATGAGTTGGGAGGCTATTCGGCTTATGTCAC
>CADCEW010000093.1 GCA_902800585.1 uncultured Prevotellaceae bacterium | reverse complement strand
GGTGTTACCATAGGCTTGAAGGACTATCTGACATTGCCGTATGGACGCTACGAGCATGAGATGGATGGTATTACAGTATATCAGTCATATCAAAGAGGTATCCCACAAGTGATCCGTCCGAATGTCAACCGATGGGTGTCTATCGTTCGTTCGATGTACGAGGATTATGTGCAGAAATATGGAACTCCAGATATTATTCATGCTCATTGTGCCAAATGGGCGGGTTATGCCGCCATGAAAATCAGTGAGAATGATCATATCCCTTATGTCATCACAGAGCATCAGTCAAAGGCTCTCTTTGAAGGAGAGTTCGGGCCTCCTCCCAGCAACGCTTGGCAGATATCGCTACTGAAGACAGCTTATGAGAAGGCAGATAGAGTGATTACTGTTTCAGAGAAATTGGTGGATGACATTGCTTGCTATTATGGGAAGAACTATCAATGGCAGTATGTCTCAAATATGATAGACACGGACTTCTTCCATTACCAGCAGCGTCAACCTCTTTCTGGGCGTTCGTATCGTTTCTGTTGCCTTGCCAACTATTGGCCTCTGAAGGGATATGACATCTTGTTTGCTGCCTTTAGGATATTACGTGAGGAAGGATTGAATGTTGAGTTACATATAGCGGGAAGAGGAACAGACTCTTTGGAATGTCGCCGCCAACTCTCTGAAGGTATGTTCACTCATGGACTAATAGATAAACAAGGTGTCAAAGACTTGTTATATCAGTCAGATACTTTAGTATTGGCAAGTCGCAGTGAGGTGCAGCCGTTGGTATTATTGGAGGCGATGAGTACTGGGATTCCTGTTATATCAACAGAATGTATTCCACAGGATCTACGTATTGACGAAGGTTGTGTAATTGTTCCTATTGACGATATTCAGTCTTTGGCAAAAGCGATGAAGGAACGTGTTCAAGATCCAGCCTTTGAGGGAGCAGAACTATCAAACAAAATTAGATTGTTGGCTTCCCCTGAAGTAGTTGGGAAGAAGATAGAGACGATTCTCAGCGAAATAATTTCTTTAAAGAAACAATAACGTTCCGGAAGGCTAATGCCAAGTTCCATAGTCCTTGGTAGTTCATGATGAAAAACAAGAACTTTGTCTTTGGAGTTCTTTGCACGTTCCATAGTTTCTCACAGATTCGCGTTTCTTGAGAGAGTAGGGCGTTGTGCGAACGAAAAGCATGCATACCCAAGGCAAAGATGCGTTGCTGGAAATAAGCATCCACGGCAGCACTATGAATATGGTATTTCTGGGAGAGATAGTAACTCTGTGCAGACACTCGACGAACAAACTGGAACTGTTTTTCATCATCATTGGAAGAGGATATCGTTTCTTCTCCCTGGCTATAGTTGAGTGTGCAGTCAGGAATATAGGCTATAGTACCCTGATATGCCATCACAAATGTAACTTGCAGATCTTCGCAACCAAAATCCTCGTTACGGAACATTTGTTCATCTTCTTCAAGTGCCTTACGAACAACATCAGTACGATACATGGAGGTGCAAAGATGGATAACGGGTATACGGGTCTGTATGATAATAGCCTCTAATAGTTGTTTACCGTCTGTCATAGGGTCGGTAAAAGTAGTCTTACCGCTCTTAACGGTAGTCTTGCTCCGCTCGTTATATCGGCACCAGTCAGTATGTACTAATGTCACCTCAGGGTGTTCCTCCAGAATAGTAACTTCCTTTTCCAACTTCAAAGGATCAGTCCAAAAGTCATCTCCTGCACACTCGGCGATATACTGACCTTCGCATGCCAATAGACAGTCGAAATAGTTGTCAATGAGTCCTTTGTTCTTTTGGTTGGCAAACAATCGTATCACGTCTGGATGTTTCTTGGCATACTCTTGGCATACAGTTCGGGTAGAGTCTGTAGAACAGTCCTCTCCAATGACAATCTCATATGGAACATGACATTGCTGCATGAGAATGGAATCAAGCGTACGCCCAATGGTATCCTCCTGATTATAGGTGGCAACGATGACAGATATCTTGTTTTCCATTATCTTTCTTTCTTCAATAAAGGTAAGGTACTCAACAGTATTGTACGACCGATACGATGATTGGTCATCCTTCTAAACCATACGTATTTCTTACTATATTTAGCGTCGGGTAATGGGAAGAGTCCTTTGGCATGCAGTGTTTCTATCTGTTGGTTCAATATCTTGCTGGAGCGTGTAAGCATGATGATGTCATATAGGTAGTCCATCGTTAACTGAGCAACACGGCGTTCTAAGGACAATTTGTCATTGTGTGGAAGTTTATCATATAAATCGTGGAGACGGATGATGATACCTTTTTTATCCTTCAGTCGCTTCTGCACGTCTGACTCTTTCCTACTGGTTGTTATGGAACCTTCATGATGACGGTAGAAATATGCTTTTACCGTTGTGGGATAGATGTTTTCTGCCCTTAACATCAATTGTGGTGTAAACTCTTCGTCTTCGTGTAAGATATCGGGTGTAAAACGCAGTTCTCCTAAGATGACACGACGGAAAAGATATCCACATGCAGACCCGTGAATATTGTTGTTGTGCATATAGTCAGAGCCACTGACTGGTTTTACAGACTCAGCGACAGATTCTGCTTGCTGGTTTGTGGAGAAGTCAAATAATACCATATCCACGTCCTTTTGGTTACGGAGGATATCCAAGCATTGCTCATAAGGAATCTGTATTAACAGGTCGTCGGCATCTACAAATTGGAGAAAAATACCTGTTGCCACGTCAATCCCTTTATTGCGGGCAGCACTTAATCCTCCATTTTTCTGACGTACGTAGATAATCTCGTCACCATATTTCATCAACTCATTTATCGGACTATTGTCTGAACCGTCATCAATCACGATAATCTCACGCTCGGAAGAAAGCAAAGATAACTGTAAGATACTGTCGATACACTCGTTAAGCATTTCGACAGGCAGATTATAATAGGTGATAATGAAACTTATCAGTGGCTTGTCTACTTTCATGTTCATGATGCAAAAGTACGAAATTATTTGTAATTTCGTAATA
>CADCEW010000092.1 GCA_902800585.1 uncultured Prevotellaceae bacterium | reverse complement strand
GTGTCACGAGTGTCATGAGTGTCATGTGTCATTAAGGAATTCGGAACTCTCAAAAAAGTCTCATAATATAAATATATATTTATATATATTAATATTATGTCGGAAATTCGCATCAAAAATCCTTAATGACACTCGTGACACATGACACTCATGACACATTTATCTCTAACCTACTAACCCACTAACCTCTTTAACCTATAACCTTTAACCTCTAACCTTTACTCCAGTATCTCTTAAGCTGTATTCCCGTATCTCCTATGGGGGTATAACAGCCTTTACTATCAGGCATAACAGCCTTTAGAATACGCCATAGAAGATACTCCATCAAGTGATAGAAGGCACTCCGATTCCCTCTTCGTCTTTTATTCACTAAATCCGTACTTCTCATACAGTTGGTGAAGGGAGCCATCGGACTTCATCTGACGAATAACCTCGTTCACAAATTGTAATAAGTCTTCCTGTCCCTTCCGCATCAGTACCCCTATCTCACTGTGAGTAAAAGGCTCGTGTAATAGCGGAGCTGCCAATCGGGAATCTGTCTGCACATAGTATGGAGCCTCCGTTATCTCTGTAATCATCACATCGGCTTGTCCTTCAGCTATCAACATCGGTATTTCCTCGTTCTTCTGATGCACGATGATAGTGGCGTGAGGAAGGTTCTCGTTGGCGAACTTCTCGTTAAGTCCTCCAGGATTAACCATCACACGCACTTCCGGCTTGTCGATGTCTGCCAACGATTTATAATTTTCAGCCTCTGAAACACGACAAAGAATGGTCTTTCCGTTAGCCAGATAGCCCTCGCTCATCAGCATAGTCTCACGACGTGCATCAGTGATGGTAATGCCTCCAATAGCGAGATCGAATAGTTGTGGTTCTGCCAATACATCTGCGGTTAGCGTAGGCCATGAGGTCGGCACAAATAGAACAGTCACGCCCAGGCGTTCTGCTATCTTCTCTGCCATCTCAATACCAAAGCCCCAATAAGTTCCATCTGGTTCATGAAACGTCAGTGGTTTGTAGTCGCCAGTAGTACCTATGAGTATCTTACCCCGTTGTTTTATCCGTTCAATGGTTGGTTGGACAGAGATGCTATCTTCGGAAGCGCATGAAGCGAATGCAGCCGTCTCTAAAATAGTGAAAACGGCTAATATCAACCAGGTTCTAATTCTTTCTCGTATCATATTTTGGGTACAAATATACTAATTATAGAAGAAAAAATACATTTTTCTTTGCTTTTTTGCCCGCTTTCCTTTTGCTTTTTGCTGATTTATTTGTATCTTTGTCCAGAAATATATACTAATAACTGAAAACAATATGGATTTTTTGATGATTGTGCAGCTCTGCATCGTATTAGGAGCGTTGTGGGTTGGTTCCCGTTATGGTAGTCTTGCCCTTGGTGCTATTTCCGGTATTGGACTGGCTATCTTGGTTTTCGGCTTCGGATTGAAGCCAGGTAATCCTCCAACAGATGTGATAGGTATGGACTGGTTGATACAGATAGCCGAGCGGCTGTTGCGTAAGCATCCTGATCGCATCACTTTCCTTGCGCCGCTGTGTACGTTCTTCTTGACAGTATTGGTAGGTACGGGACACGTTGTATATACCTTAATGCCAATCATTTGCGATATTGCATTAAAGAAAGGAATTCGTCCTGAGCGTCCCTGTGGTGTGGCTTCTATCGCCTCACAGGTAGGTATCACCTGTTCTCCTATTGCTGCTGCGGTGGTGGCTTTCGTGACGATTTCTAACGCCAACGGCTTCGATATCACAATCCCTCGTGTGCTGATGATCAGTATCCCTGCCTGTCTCTGTGGACTGATGGCTGCCGCTGCCGCTTCCTATCATCGCGGACTTGATCTTGACAAAGACCCGGAGTTCCAGAAGAAACTGGCTGACCCTGCGCAACGTGAGTATATCTATGGTGGCGGAAGCACCACGCTCGACAAAGTGATTCCCAAAGAAGCCAAGCGCGCCGTGTATGTCTTCCTGCTGGCTCTCGTTGTCATCGTGATGTTTGCTGCCGTTCCATCACTGTTACCGTCATGGGATGGCAAACCACTGAAAATGAACCTCGTCATTCAGATTGTCATGATCATGGCAGCAGCACTGATGATTATCTTCTGTAAGGCACAGCCGAAAAAGGCAGTAGCAGGTCCTGTCTGGCAGTCTGGTATGGTGGCTGTCGTGGCCATCTATGGTATCGCTTGGTTGGCAGACACTTATTTCTCCAACTATATGGATACGATGCAGGCAATGCTCACCGACATTGTGAAGGATTATCCTTGGTCTATTGCTATCGTGTTCTTCCTGGTATCTGTCTTGATTAACTCTCAGGGAGCCGTCGTCGTCGCCATGTTGCCCCTCGCCTACTCTCTGGGTATTGCAGGTCCCGTACTGTTAGGTGTACTTCCTAGCGTATATGGATACTTCTTTATTCCGAATTATCCTTCTGATATCGCAACCGTGAACTTCGACCGTTCAGGAACAACCGTGATTGGTAAATACCTGCTCAACCACTCGTTTATGATGCCAGGTCTGATTTGTGTGTTTACCTCTACGATTGTCGCTTACCTGTTATCGGTGATTATCTATTAAAAGGTTCCTTCCATTATAAAAGGCTCCCCACACAATTGATGAGGAGCCTTTCTTTTTTAATTTCTTTTCTTCCATTTCAGTTTAGGAATCTTTACGATCTGTCCTTCTTTCAGTTCTGTGTTAGGTTTCATGTCATTATATACTTCCAGGTAACAGGACATATCCTCGCCTAACTCACGGCGGGCAATGCGCGCAAGCGTCTCACCCTTTCGCGCCTTTACCTCGTGGTCGGTACCTACAATATGATAGGCACCCGTGCGCACGCGGACATCCATAGCCTCGTATTTCTTCCAGATAGGTTCCTCCGAAGATTCTTTCTTCACCTCTTCTTTCTTAGGTTCTTCCGCCTTCGGCTCTTCTTTCCTCGACTCAGGAGCTGGTTGCTCGGTTTCAGGAATTGCCTCTGTTGCCGTTGTGTCGGCCGATATATCTTCGATGCTGTCTGTTGCTATCACTTCAGGAGCAGTGGCAGGCTTCTCTTTTGCAAAGTCGAAAAAGTCTTCATGATGTGCATACCAATATCCTCCGTATGCTGATGCGGCCATCAGTGCCAGTGTCAGGAGAATATAGCCCAAGACTTTCAGCCAAGAACCGGATGATTCATCATCTTCATAATATATTGGTTCCTCTCGTTGAGGTTCTTCTTGAGGAATCTCTTCTTTTTCATCTTCTACAAGTTCTAATAATGGTTGTGGTTGAGCTGTTGGTTCAGTAGGCTCAATGGGGTTAATGGGCTGAATGGGTTCAATAGGCATTTCAGGCTTTTCAACAGGTTCCCCTACAGGTTCCCCTATTGGTTGCTCTACTAATTGCCCTACAGGCGGTTGTTTAAAAGTAACAATCGTTTCTTCCTCCATACGTTCCACTTCAGCCAGTTCTTCTTCAGTCAAATCGTCTGCAAGGTCATCAAACTCCACACCATCATTGAGGATAACGGTATCGAACTGTGAGAAAGGTTTATTGACCAGTTCCTTCATGGTGGCATCAGGTGTGAAAGTTACTTTCGCATGACTATCAATCATCACACGCTCACCTGTTCTTACACTCACGCTCTCACGTGCTTCGACACGAATCATCTTAAAGGTACCCAGTCCCTTGACCTTTACCAGACCTTCGCTATCCAACCGTTGCTGAATGATTTCAAACATGGCGGCAGCAAACTTGTTAGCGTCTTTCTGCGATAACTTGTTCTTCTCTATGAGAATCTTAGCTATCTCTTGTATCGTCATCTTTCCCATCGTTAACGTCCTCCTTTCAGTTTATCTTTCCATGTTTGATTCGGTTTGAATGTCAACACCAGTTTAGGAGGAACAAGCATGCGTTGTCCCGAAGAGGGATTGACAATCACACGCTCCATCTTCTTCTTGGTCTCGAAGACACCAAAGTTAGGTACAATGACACTATTGTCCATGACAAAAGCATCACTCATGGCGGTGACGATATTATTCACCAATTTCTGAGTCGCTTTCTGGTCGTAGCCTGTACGCTCTGATAGCAAACTGATAAATTCCTTGTTATTCATATTGAGTCGTTGCGTATAAGTCAAATTCTTCTGCATCTGTAATCTTCACGTCATAAAACGATCCGATGGTCAGTGGTTCATCAATAGGTATCAACACTTCCGGATCAACCTCAGGGGAACAGAACTCACTGCGTCCCACATACCAGTCACCTTCTGTGCGATCAATGATAACCTTCATCGTTTGTCCAATCTTTGCTGCCTCTATTTCCGCGCTGATATTCTGTTGGATACGCATCAGACGATCTAAGCGAGCCTGTTTGACATCCATAGGTACGTCATCCTGATAATGTGTAGCAGAATAGGTTCCGTCCTCTTCAGAATAGGCAAAGGCACCCATTCGTTCAAAACGAGCCCATCGAGTGAAATCGAGCAACTCCTGATAGTCTTCCTCAGTCTCACCAGGAAAACCGACCATCAAAGTGGTGCGCAGATGGATGCCAGGCACCTCTTCACGAATCTTATTAATTAACTCGTAACAATATCGAGATAGTTACATACGTTCTTCTTTTCTCGCATTACCCTCAACAAATCCCAAGGGAAATGAGCAGGATAGGCATAATGCAATCGAATCCATGCTACTCCTTCAATATCCGCCATTTGTTCGATGAGTTCGGCAATATGCTGTTTCCCGTCGATGTCTATACCATAGTATGTCAGTTCTTGGGCGATAATCTGAAACTCCTTGACTCCGCGTTTCACCAAAGCCCTTACCTCATTCAGAATGTCTTCCATCGGACGACTACGATGTCTGCCGGTAATGATAGGAATGGCACAATAGGCACAATGGCGGTCACAACCCTCACTGATCTTGATATAGGCGTAGTGACTGGGAGTAGTAAGGTGGCGGGGAGAAGAATTATCGGAATAATCAGAATAATCGGAATAATCAGAATAATCAGAGTATTCAGAATAATCAGAAATATCTTTTAATAACTGCTTGTAATTAAACTTCCCATACCAACCGTCCACTTCTGGAATTTCCTTTTCTAAGTCTGCAAGATAGCGTTCTGAAAGACAGCCCATTACGTAAAGCCTCTGTAGTTTTCCTACTGTCTTTGCCTGTGCAAACTCTAAAATGGTGTCGATACTCTCTTGCTTAGCATCTTCGATAAAACCACAGGTGTTGATAACAGCAATTTCTCCTTGAGGGTTTTCGCTATCATGTGTCACCTGATAACCATGCGATTCAAAGAGTCCC
>CADCEW010000091.1 GCA_902800585.1 uncultured Prevotellaceae bacterium | reverse complement strand
GCAGCAGCCTTCTCCTTGATGGAGTCGAGGAAACGAACCAAGCGGCGTTCCTGCATCCGCTGGTGAGGGATGGCAAGGGACCCAAGGTGGGCATCGGAAAGGAAATATATATTTTTCATATTCTTCGTAATAACGGTATAACGTGATAACGATATAACGACTTAGTCTAAGCCCAGTTCGACTCTTGCTTCTTCTGACATCATCGACTGATCCCAGGCTGGCTCGAAGACGAGATTGACATTCGCCCCCTTGATACCGTCGACACTCTCCACCTTCGTGCGTACATCTTCTAATATAAAGTCGGCAGCAGGACAGTTGGGTGCCGTAAAGGTCATATCGAGTTCCACGGTAGCATCCTCCTGTACATCGATCTTGTAAATCATGCCGAGGTCATAGATATTGACAGGAATCTCTGGATCATAGACGGTCTTCAACACATCCACGATGCGTTCTTCCAGTTTTGTTTTCTCTTCTTGTGTCATAAATGCGGCCTTTATTTGTCCGCAAAGATACAAAATAATTCTTAACTATGAACTATTAACTATAAACTATTAACTATTTTAATGCCCTCATGGCATTCAGCACCGCCAGTACCGTCACGCCAACATCTGCAAAGACGGCAAGCCACATGGTAGCAATACCTACAGCAGCCAACAGCAAGACTGCGACTTTGATGCCAATGGCAAACCATACGTTCTGCTTAGCGATGGCAAGGGTGCGACGTGCGATACGAATGGCATGGGCAATCTTCGAGGGATGATCGTCCATCAAGACCACATCAGCCGCTTCGATAGCAGCATCACTGCCTAATCCCCCCATCGCAATTCCAATATCGGCACGGGCAAGAACAGGTGCATCGTTGATACCATCTCCGACGAAAGCAATAACATGATCTTCGTTATAACGTGATGACGTTATATCGTTATTCCGATAATCTTCAAAGAATTTCACCTTGTCGGCAGGGAGGAGTTCAGTGTGATATTCATCCAATTGCAACTGTCGGGCAACATGTGCACCTACTTCCTTTCTGTCACCAGTAAGCATCACTGTCTTACGAACACCCAAAGCCTTCAGTTGCGTGATAGCCTCAGCACTGTCTTCTTTAATCTTGTCGTTGATGACAATATGACCTGCATATTCTCCGTCAATGGCAACGTGGATGATGGTACCCGTAAAGGAATGATGTTCATGTCCACAAAGTGGACAGTCGTGCCATTTAGCTCCAATAGCATCCATCATCCTCGTGTTACCTACACAGACCACCTTTCCTTCTACACTTGCCTTAATACCGTGTCCGGCAATCTCTTCCACATCAGAGAGTTTACATCCATCGGTCGCTTCATCGGGGAAGGCGTCACGCAGGGCGGCTCCGATAGGGTGCGTGGAGAAGTGTTCCACATGAGCGGCGAGATGCAAGAGTTGGTGCTCATTACAGGTTTCTGGATGAATAGCCTCTACGGCAAACTGTCCATGCGTCAGCGTTCCTGTCTTGTCGAAGACAACAGTATCGATTTTGGTAAGTACATCCATGTAGTTGGCACCCTTGATAAGAATACCTTTACGCGAGGCACCACCGATACCTCCAAAGAAGGTAAGAGGTACGCTGATGACCAAGGCACAGGGACAACTGACGACTAAGAACATCAACGCCCGATACAACCATGTGACGAAGTTACCGCCAAAGAGTGGTGGAATGATGGCGATGGCAATAGCGGCACAAACGACGATGGGAGTATAGACTCGGGCAAACTTAGTGATGAATGTCTCACTTTGTGATTTGTGTTCACTGGCATGTTCAACCAATTCGATAATCTTTGAAGCAGTACTTTCTCCGAAAGACTTGGTCGTACGAACCTTGATAACACCAGAAAGATTGACACAGCCAGAGATTACTTCGTCTCCCATGTCAATGTCTCTGGGTACGCTCTCTCCTGTCAGTGCTACAGTGTTAAGGGCAGACTTTCCTTCGATGACAACACCATCAAGCGGAACTTTCTCACCAGGACGGATGACGATGATAGAACCAGACTCCACTTGTTCTGGAGAAATATCATGAATCTGTCCTTGCCGTTCTACATGAGCGATGTCAGGACGGATGTCCATGAGGTGGGCAATACTTTCACGACTCTTGCCTTCTGCATAGCCTTCAAAGAGTTCACCCACTTGGAAGAACAACATGACGAAGACAGCTTCAGGGAATTGTGTCTCTGCACCAGGTAAAAAACCAATACAGAGGGCACCGATAGTGGCGATAGACATCAGGAAATGCTCGTTAAAAGCATCACCGTGGACGATGCCTTCTACAGCCTCCTTCAGAGTCTCATGTCCGATTAACAGATAGGGAACCAGATAAATGAGTAACAGTTGCCAAACAGATAAATGGAAGTTCTTCTCTATTACAACAGTACCAATCAATAGGATGGCTGTTACGATAATCAGTATCAGTTGTCTCTTCAGACTGTGATGATGATGGTGCTCATGTTCATGTTCGCAGCACTCATGTTTGTGATGATGTTCGTGTGACATACCTTTTTCAGTTTTCCGTTTTCTGAGTGCAAAGGTATGGAAAGAGTTTTGCAACCAGGTTGCAACAGGAGAAAAAGTATTGTTTTCTGCAACTGGGTTGCAAAACTCAGAGTCGTCCTTCTTCGTGATAACTGTAATAATGTCCGTCGGTCACAATGACATGATCGAGAAAGTGGATGCGCATGATGTCACAGGCTTTCTTAATGTTTTGGGTCAGACGATTGTCTTGTTCACTGGGTCGCAGATTGCCTGAAGGATGGTTATGGCAGACTGCGAGGATGGTGGCATTGATAAGCATGGCTTCCCGCAAGATGATACGGATATCGACAGCCACTTCAGTAATGCCGCCATGTGAGATTCGTAGTTTTTTGATGAGTTTATAGTTCTGGTTCATCAGTAATACCCAGAACTCCTCTACATCCAAGTCTTGCATGATAGGATGCATGTGGTTGTAGATGCGTGTGGCTGTTCCGCAGTCAGGTCGTTCCTCTGCCGTTTCTATCTGTCGCCGCTTTCCTAACTCACAGGCGGCAAGGATGGTGACAGCCTTTGCTTCACCGATACCATTGTATTCACAAAGTTCATGAATATTTTTCTTCCCTAAGGTGTTTAGGTTATTGTTGCTATCTGTTAGAATCCTTTTCATCAGAGATACCGCATCTTCTTGTGGTGAGCCTTTCCCAATTAGGATGGCTAACAGCTCCGCATTGCTCAAGGCTTCTGCCCCAAGATGCATCATTTTCTCACGTGGGCGATCTTCCTCAGCCCATTGATTGATACTTAATTTATCCATTGTTGATAGTTGATAAATTTAAGATGATTATTGATAGAATGTTTTCTCAAAAGC
>CADCEW010000090.1 GCA_902800585.1 uncultured Prevotellaceae bacterium | reverse complement strand
AAGCCCGCCTGCGCCGATGGTACTGCAATGCAATGTGGGAGAGTAGGAGGCCGCCTTTTTTTGATAGTGAAGCCCTGTTATCACAAGATAGCAGGGCTTCTTTGTTGTAAGTTAGGATAATTATTCTATAATTCAATGATGGCAAAGGGTAGGGATGCAATCCATTGTAACGACAAGTACATAAAGTCGGTGACAAGGGAGAGAAAAGTCGCAATGATGCTGAGGTGAGTGAGTAGGAACATTAGTGTGCCGATAAGGATGAGATAAGCACAAGGAATGACGACAAAATTGCTCAATAGGAAATAAGTGGAGAAGTGATGGAAATAATAGGCAATTAAAGGAGCTACTCCAATCTGTGCAGTTAGAGATACTGCTGTCAAACCCCACATCCAACGTACAAGGCGATGATTCATCAACCACTGTTCACTAATCACTCCGTAAAGTAGAGGATAGAGTAAGAGGATGAAGAGAACGGCAATGAAAGACATTTGGAAACTAATGTCGAAGAGTGCATGAGGTTGTGCTATCAGCATAATGATTGCGGTAAAGGCGAGTACATTGACACTCATCTTCTGACGATAACCTAAGGAGAGAAGTCCATAAACAGTTAGCATAGTTGCAGAGCGTACCACACTTGGTGTCATGCCTACTAAGAAGGCGAAAGCCCAGATAGCGAGGAGTGTTAGTATCTGGCTCACCATGCGCCAACGATAATTACGGACAATGAGGGAGAGCATCATATAAATGATTCCCAAATGTAACCCGCTGAGTGCAAGGATGTGACCAGCTCCTGTAATGTTAAAGACTTCCCTCGTTGTTGATGATAGCGCAGATTTATCGCCTAAGGTCATGGCAGAGATGATGGCGAAAGGGACATCTGGAAGAGTCTGTAATTCGCTGGTAAGACGCATGCGATAGGATAACATACGGGCTATAGCAGTATGTATGATAGGGATATCAGGAAGTGGATGTAGGATGAGCCAACAACCTATTAACAGGGTTGTGAGATAGATGGAGAAGGTCTGACCACTTGGGAATTTATGGAGAATGAATATAAAGATAATGGAAATAGCCATCAATGCTAATAATATCCATGCATTGATGGAGAGATATCTACCCACTATGATGCCTGTGATAAGACAAACGGCGATAGGAAGGAGAGGAGCAATGAATCGTTGATGTCTCATATCTTTTTATGTAGCGTATTTCTCGATGAACTGATCTTCTGAGATAATCGGAATGCCTAATTGCTGTGCCTTCTGATTTTTCCCAGATGTTGAAGTCACATCGTTGTTAATAAGGTAATTGGTGGATCCGCTGACAGCAGATGCAACCTTTCCACCTTGTGATTCGATATAGGCTTTTAGTTCGTTACGATTTTTATAGTGGTAGACATCTCCCGTAATGACGAAAACCAATCCTTCGCATTTATTGCCAATAGGCTCATTGGAAGCCTGTGTAACCGTAATCTTCTCACGCAAATGATGGTAACGCTGCTTGTTATGTTCGTCGCGAAACCAATTAACAAACGAGGCTGATTTCTCAGGTCCGATACCGTCAATATGGGCGAAGACATCGGAAGCCTCACGATAAGGCTCGAACAAGTCACCCGTCTCTTTCGTTGCTTCCTTGACAAGTTCATTAAGAGGATAGGCACCTAATAGGCGCTTACAGACATCCATGCCACATAAAGGGATATTCAAGGCATAGAGTAGGCGGTGTGCCTCTACATTAGTAGAACGCTCAATGCTACGGATGATATTGGAAGCAGACTTTTCTCCGAAACCTTCCATTTGTGCAAGTTCACGGATATGACGACGTAGGTCGTAGATGTCAGCATATTCAGAGACCCATCCAAGATTGATGAATTTCGAGAGTGTCTGCTCAGAGATACCATCGATATTCATTCCTTCTTTCGACACAAAGCGGGCAAATTTCTTCAGTTGTTTGGCAGGACATTCCTCATTAGTGCAATGAAGCGTCTTTGTACCGCTTACCTCGCTGATACGTATTTCTGTTGCAGCATGACAGACAGGGCACTCGTGGGGTATTACTAAAGAACCTACTGTGCGGTTGACCTTGATGACTTTCGGGATAATTTTATTTGCCTTGATGACACTGATTTCCGTACCGCCAGCCCCGATACCTAATCGTTCACATTCACTGATATTACAAAGGGATGCACGTTTGACGATAGTGCCCTCCAATTCCACAGGACGGAAGATGGCAACAGGCGAGATAGTTGATGCAGCACATGACCATTCTATTTCCTGTAATACAGTATCTGCAAATTCATCTTGCCACTTAAAAGCAAGTCCAGCCTTGGTCGCATGATGACCTGTGACACTTCCTGTCTGTGCATAATCCGTATCGTCATAGCAAATCACGAGACCGTCGACGGGGAAGGGATTCTGTTTACTTGTCACTTTCTGAGTGAAAGCATTGATGACGTTTTCAACTGAATGTTCGTCAGGAAGATCGACTCGTTCACGTTCCACCGTTTTGAAGCCCTGTTGCTCTAACCAATCCATGCGGTCACCCCACGAAGTGATATCATCGTCAATATGTACTAAGGTAAAGGGAACCCACTGGATATGTCGTTGTCTGACTTCCTCTACGTCTTTCAGTGTCAGCGAACCAGAGGCAAGATTACGGGGGTTGGCATAGTCTTCACCACTCTCCATTAAGAAACGTTCAAAGTCATCATAACTTATAACAGCCTCTCCACGTATAACCGTATGTCCCTTGTACTCAATCTGTTGCTGTATTCCATTAATGGCTTTAGAAAGATGTGTGATATTCGTTCCGATATGTCCGTTGCCACGTGTTACCACCTTTGTCAGGACTCCATTGTCGTAGGTAACAACCAATGTCAGACCATCCAGTTTCCATGAAATCCAGATGGGTAATCCTTCCGACCATTTCACCAATTCCTCAGGTTGTTTTGTCTTGGCAAGGGAAAGGGCAGCGAACTCATGTTCCTCTTTTTGTCCAGTAATAGAGTCCTCTGAGACTTTCTGTGTTGGGGAATTGGGTAGGGTAGTCCCCGTTTCCTGTTCTAATCGTTTAAGTTCGTCAAAACGGGCATCCCACTCATAGTCGGTCATCCGTTCGCTTTGTCCATTATAATATGCGTCTGAAGCCTCGTTCAATTCCTTGACGAGCTGCTTCATCCGTGACACTTTGTAATCTGCCATTGTCTTGATTAATTTTGACTGCGAAGGTACGAAGATTTTTTTGTTTTACCAAATTTATTTCCGTTTGAACTTAAGAGTCTTGGGGAGTTTCTGCCATTTACCATTCTTAGGTATCTTGACAGTACTTCCTTTTTCCTGACGGAAGATATATGTGGAATCGTTAACACAGGTAAGCGATGCTATGAGATCCTCACTGCCGAAATCATTGACCATTGTCATTGTCGCCTTTTGTTCACTCTCTACTTCTGAAGAAACCATCACCCAGCAGAAGGAATGGTTTTTTCTTCCCAGATAGCCTGGCAGGTCACCGTAAAGTTCCTGTCCAGGTATTTTGACGTTCTTGTCGTAGAAATTGATACGGAGATAAACTTCATATTCGTCATTATAAAGGTATGCCTTGAAGACGTCCTTTTCCCTTTGTGCAAAGGAAGAGACGGATATTAAGCCAATAAGTATCAAAATAACAGTTCTTTTCATCTTATTATTCTTTCTGGACAAAGATACTAAATATAAATCAATTATTCAGCGATTTGGCTAAAATAATCTCTTTTTTCTTAGTAAAATTAAGAAAAATTAGTTACCTTTGTAACCGTTATACATGTATACAGATGGGAAAAGAATTGATAAAACCTGACTACATCTTTGAGTCGAGTTGGGAAGTTTGTAACAAGGTTGGTGGTATTTATACCGTACTCTCAACTCGCGCCAAGACATTACAGGAATCGATGAAGGATCAGATTATCTTTATTGGTCCTGATTTTTGGATAGGGCAAGAAAAAGAAAGCCCGTATTTCCGTGAAGAAAAGGCTCTCTTTGCCGATTGGCAATGGGAGGCAAAAGAACATCAACTTGATATTAGAGTAGGACGGTGGACGGTACCTGGTGAGCCAATTGCTGTCTTAGTGGATTTTCGTCCGTTTTTTGAGAAAAAGAACGAGATATACACTTGGCTGTGGGAAAACTATCAGGTAGACTCATTACATGCCTATGGCGA
>CADCEW010000089.1 GCA_902800585.1 uncultured Prevotellaceae bacterium | reverse complement strand
TTGACGAAAACCAAAACGAAAACGAAAACCAAAAGATTTCGGATGGCGAGGACATACGCTTTGGTATTCGCGACATCAAGTCGCATCTGACACCAGAGGGTTATCGTACCTATACGCTCAATGGTCGTGACCTGCTGATACGTGGTGCCGGATGGACGGACGATATCTATCTGCGTGACACACCAGAAAGGAATCGCCGCCAGTTGGAGTATGTCTGTGACATGAATATGAATACGGTCCGTCTGGAAGGTTTCTGGGGTACGTCGCAGAGTCTCTATGATATCTGTGACGAGTTGGGACTGTTGCTGTTGGCTGGCTGGAGCTGCCATTGGGAGTGGGAGGATTATCTTGGTGCTCCCTGTGACCCGCATTATGGAGGTATCACCAGCGAGGAGAACATCAAACTCATCAGTGCGTCGTTTGCAGACCAAGTGCTATGGCTGCGTCATCATCCTAGCATCATTGCCTGGTTTGTGGGTAGTGACCGTTTGCCTGTGCCAGATTTGGAATGGCGCTATCGTGATTTCTTGGCTACCTGCGACGACCGTCCTGTCGTCATCTCTGCCAAACAGATGGAGAGTACCATCTCTGGTCTGTCGGGTTCGAAGATGGAAGGTCCCTACGATTATGTGTCACCCAGTTATTGGTACGACCCGCTGGCACCAGGCAGTGCCTATGGCTTCAATACCGAGACAGGTGTTGGTGCGCAGTTGCCTGTGAGGGAATCGTTAGAGAAAATGTTACGTGGAACGCTATGGCCTGTTGACGAGCGTTGGAACATCCTGTGTACAGCCTCTAAGTCGGAGATGAATACGCTGGGCAGACTCACAGAAGTCATTGATGGTCGTTTCGGTCCTTCGGAGAATATGGATGCGTACCTGCATCGTGCCGACCTGCTCAGCTACGAGAGTACGAAGGCGATGTTCGAGGCATTCCGTGTGAATGTGCCACGTGCTACAGGTATCATCCAGTGGATGCTGAACAGTGCACGTCCCAGTATCTACTGGCAACTCTATGACTACTATCTGCAACCCAATGCCGCCTACTATGCCGTGAAGCGTGCTAATCAACCCGTACAACTCATCTACGACTATCAACGTCATGCTGTCTTTGCTGTCAACGAGACCTTGAAGCCTGTCACGCTGAATGCCTCCATGTGTCTGATGGCTGGCACGACAGACAAACAAGACCATCGTCCGCTGTCGTTAGAGGCTGGTGCCGTTGTGAAGGTCTTCGACGTGCCTGCGCAGGATGCCCTTGATGCCTTCCTGTTCCTAAAGGCTACTGATGCTACAGGTCGTGAGATTGCTGTTAACGACTATTTCCTGTCTGCTGAACGCGATGACTATGACTGGAAGAAGACTGACTGGGTTACCACACCCATTTCCCGTTATGCCTCCTATCGTACACTGAACAAATTGCCACGCGTCACTTGCCAGTTGCATTCGAAACGTATCACCAACGGTTACGAAATCACGCTGAGGAACCCCTCGCCAACGGTTGCTTTCTTCCAACGTCTTATCGTCAAGGATGTGAAAGGTACCTTGGTGTGTCCTGCCTATTGGTCGGACAACTACGTGACACTGGCTCCTGGCGAGACACGTACCATCACTTGTATGTTGCCTGCAACCAACAAGGATACGGAAGTCTGCTTTGAGATTGAATCTTTTTAAGTCAAAAGTTATGAATTTAAACCTGACAGCAACGATTCAGATGCCCAGCCACGCCTTGCGTCGACAGGTCATCGGCCTGTGTGAGATAGTCGGCAAACCCCTGTTGAAACTCTCGACGAAAGACTATATGGACAATGGTCTTGGTCATCTTGTAGAGGAGTTTGACGGACAGGCTGGTTTGGTGAATATAAAAGTATTTAATGAACTGCAGCATACCATCACGGGTTGGCCTGGCGGTAAACCTGATGTAGATGATACGACACGTCCTGAGCGTGCGACCCCTTATCCCAAACGTGTCATCGTCTTCTCGCCCCATCCTGACGACGATGTCATCTCGATGGGCGGCACTATCCGTCGGTTGATGCAACAAGGACATGATGTGCATATCGCCTATGAGACGAGTGGGAATATCGCTGTGGCTGACGAGGAGGTAAGACTTTATATGCATTTCATCAATGGCTTCAACCAATTGTTTGCCAATGGCTCTGATGAGGTAATCAAGATTCGCTATCAGGAGATTATGAATTACCTGAGACAGAAAAAAGATGGTGATGTGGATAATCCCAGCATCCTTACCGTAAAGGGACTGATTCGTAGGGGTGAGGCTCGTAATGCTTGTTTCTATAATCATATCCAGAAGGACCATATCCATTTCCTGGACCTTCCTTTCTATGAGAGTGGGAAGATAGAGAAACTGCCTGTCACAGAGAAGGATGTACAGATAGTACAGGCCTTGATAGCCGATATCCAGCCACATCAGATCTATGTGGCAGCCGATTTGGCAGACCCTCATGGTACGCATCGGAAATGTACGGATGTCGTGCTGGCTGCTGTCGATGAGGAACAAAAGGCTGGCGCTGAGTGGTTGAAAGACTGTAGGATATGGATGTATCGTGGTGCATGGGCTGAATGGGATATCGCAGATATCGAGATGTGTGTGCCGATGAGTCCTGAAGAACTGCGTGAGAAACGTAATGCCATCCTGCGCCATCAGAGTCAGATGGAGAGTGCTCCGTTTATGGGTAACGACGAACGGTTGTTCTGGCAGCGTGCCGAAGACCGTAATCGCCAGACCGCCAAGCATTACGACGATCTTGGACTGGCGTGTTATGAGGCCATGGAGGCTTTCGTGGAATACCGGTTTAAGTAAACAATGTAAAAATGATAAAATGTAAAAATTGGGGACATCCATGAAGAAGGTGGTATTGTTTTTTGCTTTGCTGGCGAGTATGCCTATACATGCAGTGAACTATGAAGTGGTGCCGATGCCGCAACAGGTCACGCTGCAGCAGGGAGAGCCGTTTGTGCTGAATAGGGAGGTACAGATTCTTGTTGCCGACGGATTGCAACGGGAAGCGGAGTTCCTGCAAGCGTATCTTCAGGAACAGACAGGCTTGTTGCTGACAATCAGCCAGAAACGGGAGAAGAAAGTGAACTATATCGAACTCGCTGTATCACCGAAGGTACAGGAACAGGAAGGCTACGTGCTTTCTGTCAATAAGAAAAGCGTCCTTATCACAGGTGGCTCTACTGCTGGTGTGTTTTATGGTGTTCAGACGCTCCGTAAGGCATTGGCTGACGAGGAAGAGACGAAAGGTGGCAGTGTGCTGTTACCTGCTGTCAATATCATCGATGCACCACGTTTCACATGGCGAGGCATGCATCTTGACTGTTCGCGCCATTTCTTCTCTGTGGCATTTGTCAAGAAGTACATCGACCTGCTGGCGATGCATAACATGAATGTATTCCACTGGCATCTGACCGATGATCAGGGATGGCGTCTTGAAATCAAACGCTGGCCTAAACTGATAACCATTGGAGCCCAGCGTAGCGGAACTATTATCGGGACGAACTCCGATCTCGATGACCACATACCCTATGGTGGCTATTATACCCAAGAGGAGGCTCGCGACATCGTTGCCTATGCCAAAGAACGACATATCACAGTGGTCCCTGAGATTGATATGCCTGGTCACATGTTAGCTGCCCTTGCCAGCTATCCGGAACTGGGATGCACAGGAGGGCCCTATGAGGTGGGGCACTACTGGGGAATCTATAAGGACGTACTCTGCGTAGCCAACGAGCGCGTCTATCAGTTTGTGGAGGACGTACTGACGGAAGTCATGGACATCTTCCCCTCGGAAGTCATCCATATCGGAGGCGACGAGGCACCCACAGACAAGTGGCAGCAGTGTCCGAAGTGCCAGCAACTGGGTGCTTATCAGACTTTCTTCACCCGACGTGTCTTCGACTTCCTGACAGCCCATCATCGTCGTGCCTTGGGGTGGGATGAGATTCTGGACGGCTCTCCGCAAGATGCCATGATTATGTCGTGGAGGGGTACTGAGCCAGGTGCCAAGGCTGCCGCCCTTGGACATGATGTGGTGATGGCACCTACGACGCATTGCTATTTTGATTATCAGCAGGTGGAGGACGCCTTGTTTGAACCCAGTCGCTGTGGAGGATTTATCGCTGTAGAGAAAGTATATGACCTCAATCCTGTGCTTGACAGTCTGTCGTTGGAGGCTAAGGCGCACATCCTTGGCGTACAGGCGAACCTCTGGACAGAATATGTCACCAACGAAGAGATGGCGGAATACCAGGTATTGCCCCGCATGTCGGCGCTTGCAGAGGTGCAGTGGACACTTCCTGCGCGGAAAGACTACGACGCCTTCCAGTTCTGAGGTAAATGATTAATTATTCTTAATTCATCATTCTTAATTCTTATTTATTTTGTACCTTTGCATTCGAAATTAAATAATATTCATTTCATTAAATAACAATTATGGTAAACTACAAGGATTTAGGTCTCGTGAATACACGCGAGATGTTCAAGAGAGCAGTAGCTGGTGGCTACGCTATCCCCGCTTTCAACTTCAACACTATGGAGCAGATGCAGGCTATCGTACAGGCTGCTGTTGAGACAAAGTCACCCGTTATCATGCAGGTTTCCAAGGGTGCCCGTAACTATGCTAACGCTACCATTCTCCGCTATATGGCTGAGGGTGCTGTGGCTTATGCCAAGGAGTTAGGATGTGAGCATCCTGAGATTGTGCTGCACCTCGACCATGGTGACAGTTTCGAACTCTGTAAGGATTGTATCGACATGGGCTTCTCTTCAGTGATGTATGACGGTTCTTCACTGCCTTACGAGGAGAACATCAAGATCTCCCGTCAGGTTGTAGAGTATGCACACAAGTATGATGTTACCGTAGAGTGTGAGCTCGGTGTCCTCGCTGGTGTTGAGGATGAGGTTGCCTCTGAGGTAAGCCACTACACCAAGCCCGAGGAGGTGATTGACTTCGCTACCCGCACAGGCTGCGACTCTCTTGCTATCTCCATCGGTACTTCTCATGGTGCTTATAAGTTCAAGCCCGAGCAGTGCACACGTGACCCGAAGACCGGTAAGCTCGTTCCTCCTCCACTCGCTTTCGACGTGCTGGCTGAGATCGAGAAGAAGCTTCCTGGATTCCCCATCGTGCTCCACGGCTCTTCTTCCGTTCCACAGGACGAGGTTGACACGATCAACAAGTACGGTGGTAACCTGCCCGACGCTGTAGGTATTCCTGAGGAGCAGCTCCGCAAGGCATCTAAGAGTGCTGTCTGCAAGATCAACATCGACTCTGACTCTCGTCTTGCCATGACCGCTGCCATCCGTCAGTATCTCGCTGAGCATCCTGACCACTTCGACCCTCGTCAGTATCTGAAGCCTGCTCGTGAGAACATGAAGAAGATGTACATCCACAAGATCAAGGAGGTACTTGGTTCTGACGGTAAACTCGCTCAGTAATTCGTATTCGTAATATAAAGGCCTCGAACATCCATTGTTCGGGGCTTTTTTTCAAATAAGCTTATGGAAAACAATCGATTTGAT
>CADCEW010000088.1 GCA_902800585.1 uncultured Prevotellaceae bacterium | reverse complement strand
GATGAAACGTGTAAGATGCCCAAAATGTGACACTTATATAACCTTTGACGAAACTCAATACGAGGCAGGTCAGTCTCTTGTTTTCCAATGTAATGAATGTGGAAAACAGTTCGGTATCCGTATTGGAGTTTCCAAACTTCGGGAGACACAGAAGAGGGAGAATGAAATCAATAATGGACAGTTTTCTAACCTTGATACTGAATGTGGTAGTATTGTAGTGATTGAAAATGTTTTCCATTTCAAGCAGGAAATACCTCTTCACATGGGCGATAATGTTATTGGTCGCTATCAAAAGGGTAACCCTATCAATACACCTTTTGAAACCGTTGACCCCAGTGTCGACCTCAATCACTGTACTATCAACGTCAGTCGCGACAAGCACGGTAACCTTCGTTACATGCTAAGTGACAACAATAGTAATACAGGGACCTTTGTTGATAATGTAGAATTAAAGCCCCGTGAGCGTCGTATCATTGAAGACGGTACCCTCTTTACATTAGGAGCTACCAGCATTATTCTTCGTGCAGTTTGCACTGAATAATAATTTTCTATATTTAAAGAAGGTAAAAAGATTCTTCTTTATTAGTTTTATTTGTATCTTTGCAGCCGAAAATTTTAATTTAAATATTTATATCAATGAAAAAATCTTTACTTTTTATTTTTGCGATGACAGCCTGTTCAGCAACTTCGGTTATGGCACAGGAAAAATTCGAGTTGGGAAAGCCTAACAATGACAACTATCGATACCTCGACGAGTACAAGGCTTTGAAAGAGTACATCGACTACACCAAGTACCCGAATTTCAAACTTGGTATTGGAACAACTGTCCCCGAATATCTCCAAAAATCAACAGTCTATAAGATGACCAACAAGAACTTCACCGAGACTGTTGCGGGCAACGCCATGAAGATGGCAAGTTGCGTAGATAATAATGGTAACATGAACTTCACAAACGTGAAGAATTATGTGGAAGCTGCAACCGAGGCAGGACTCAACGTTTATGGACATACCCTCGCCTGGCATTCACAGCAACCCATCGGTTGGTTGAAAAAACTCGTTGGTGACAAGCCAGACCCCAATTCTCCTGAAGAGTATAAAGTGGTTGCTGAAAAAGATTTTACTAAGGACAAATCCGTAGGTTGGACATCAGATAAGACACAATACGGTTACTCGATCAACTTTGATGCGACCAATGGTCTTAAGGTTACTTGTACCAAAAAGAATTCCAATTCATGGGATGTACAATTCCAGGCAATGACTGATATTGCACTCACTGCCGGTAAGGACTATAAGATGACAATTACCGTAAAGGGCTCAAAGAACGGAAAGATAAATGGTCATTTAGGCGACTGGACAACCAACAACGACCAAGATCCCGCAACAGGATTTAGTTTCAGCGACCTTAGTTTCACTACCGATTGGCAGGATGTCGCTATCGATGTCAAGCCTACTATAGACGGAAATTTCGTGCTGTTGCAAATTCCTGACTTCATTGGCGACGTTTATGTCAAGAGCATCAAGTTTGAAGGTTATCAGGGTAAGATGATTCCGCGGACTGCAGAGGAGAAGAAAAAAGAACTTATCAACGCGATGGACAAGTGGATCAAGGGCATGATGGAAGCCTGTGATGGTAAGGTGAAGGCATGGGATCTCGTCAACGAGGCCGTTGGCGGTGGTGGAAATAATGGTGAAGATGTAGATGAAGAGGGCTACTATAACCTGCAGCATTCAAATGGCTATAAGTCTGGTACATGGGATGTTGGAGGCGACGCCTTTTACTGGCAAGATTATATGGGTGACCTTGACTACGTGCGTCAGGCTTGTCGTCTTGCCCGTAAGTATGCCCGTAAGTATGGTCCAGAGGACATTAAACTCTTCATCAACGATTATAATCTTGAGTCCGACTGGGACGACAACAAGAAACTGAAATCGCTTATCAACTGGATTAAGAAATGGGAGTCAGATGGTGAAACCAAAATTGACGGTATCGGTACTCAGATGCACATCAGTTGTTACGAGGATGACAATCTCCAAAATAATGCTAAAGAGCATATCACTAAGATGTTTGAAATCATGCGACAATCGGGTAAATTGGTTCGCGTCAGCGAAATGGATATGGGTTATGTTCGTGGTTCCAACAAATGGGGAGGATCAGTTAAAACAGATCAGTTGACTGAAGAAGAACACAAGAAGATGGCTGATCTTTATGAGTTTGTCTTCAAGGAGTATTTCCGTCTGATACCTGCAGAACAGCAATGGGGTATATGTCAGTGGTGTCCTACCGATGCTCCTGATACACCAAATATGTGGCGCGGTGGTGAACCAGTAGGTATCTGGGATACAGACTACTACCGCAAGCATGTCTATGCCGGTTTCGTACGTGGACTGAATGGTGGAGAGCCTACTTCCATCGACGGTGTTAAGGTCGACAAAACTGATAATACCAAGAGTATCTATAACATCAAAGGTGTGCGCATGCAGGCAACACAACTTGACGAACTCCCATCTGGTCTCTACATTGTAAACGGCAAAAAGGTAGTAAAATAATTAAACAAATTTTATTGATAATTTCGAATAAAGCCTGAGTTTTTTTCACTCAGGTTTTATTTGTATATAGTAACCCGTATCACGGACTTTATAGTTTTTTTCGTCATTACCTTTGGTAATGTGAGATATTTTACCTAATTTTGCACATTAATTCAATCAATGAAGATAAATAAGACGATGAAGAAACCAACAGCCATATTGCTTCTGCACTGTCCTGACCAACAGGGTATCATCTCAGAAGTAACACGTTTTATCACTGACAATCAAGGTAATATTGTTTACCTCGACCAATATGTTGACAAACAAGACGGCATGTTTTTCATGCGTATTGAGTGGGAATTGGAGAACTTTCTGATTCCCCGTGAAAAGATTCAGGAATACATCAACACGCTCTATGCACAACGTTACCAGATGACATGTAAGTTGTATTTCAGCGACAAACGCCCTCGTATGGCTATTTTTGTATCGAAGATGAGCCATTGCCTATATGACCTGCTTGCCCGTTGGAAGGCAGGAGAATGGGAAATCGACATCCCCTGTATCGTATCTAACCACGAAGATCTGCGCTATGTCGCTGAACAGTTCAACATTCCCTATTACGTCTACAGCATCAAGAAAGACCACTCTAACAAAGCGGAAGTAGAGGCTGCTGAGATGGATTTGTTGAGGAAAAACGAAGTAACTTTCATCGTCCTTGCCCGTTATATGCAGATTATTTCCGATGAAATGATTGCCGCCTATCCGAACCATATTATCAATATCCATCACTCCTTCCTTCCTGCTTTCGTAGGTGCCAAACCCTATCATCAGGCATGGGAACGCGGTGTGAAGATTATCGGTGCCACTAGCCATTATGTGACGGCAGAACTTGATGCAGGACCGATTATCGAACAAGATGTGACACGTATCACACATAAAGATACGCCTGAGAGTTTGGTACTGAAAGGTAAGGATTTGGAGAAGATTGTGCTCTCCCATGCGGTATCGAAGCATATCCAGCGTAAGATTCTGACGTATAAGAACAAGACTATTATTTTCTCATGAACGTAGCAATTGTAAAATATAACGCAGGAAATGTCTACTCGGTGGTGAATGCCCTGAAGCGACTGGGTATTGAACCGCTATTGACGGATGATGCCGAACAACTTTCTAAAGCTGACCATGTGATATTCCCTGGACAGGGGGAGGCACGTGGGGCGATGGAGTATCTGAAGGAACGCCACCTCGATGAGGTTATCCGCAACCTGCGTCAACCTGTTCTTGGTATCTGCATCGGACAGCAATTACTCTGCAAACACTCTGAAGAAGGCGATGTTGATTGTATCGGTGTCTTCGATACGGAGGTGAAGCGCTTTCAACCCAAACGTCATGAGGATAAGGTTCCGTGTATGGGATGGAATAACTTAAAGTTGAGAGAAAATAAACTCTTTGAGGGATTGAGTGAGAATCCCTACGTCTATTTCGTACATTCCTACTATGTTCCTGTTTGTGAAGATACGGCAGCTGTTGCCGATTACATTCTGCCCTATTCTGCCGCCATGCATAAGGGCAATTTCTATGCTTGTCAATTCCACCCAGAGAAGAGTGGCAAGGTGGGTGAACAAATCATCAAGAAATTCTTAACATTATGATAGAACTGATTCCTGCCATCGACATCATCAACGGCCAGTGCGTACGTCTGACCATGGGTGACTATGACCAGAAGACGGTCTATGGCAGTCCACTGGAGATGGCACAGGAGTTTGAGCGCATTGGTTTCAAGCGCCTGCACATGGTGGACTTGGATGGTGCCAAGTCAAAGCATATCGTCAATAGTAGTGTGCTCAGAAGTTGTGCTTCTGAGACTAGCTTGACGATTGACTTCGGAGGAGGTATCAAGACAGACGAGGATATCGAGACTGCTTTCTATCATGGTGCTCAGATGGTGACCATAGGTTCTATTGCCGTCACTGAGCCGGAGCGTTTGATGGGATGGCTGGAGAAATATGGTGCAGAGCGCATCATTTTGGGTGCTGACGTCAGAAATAGCAAGATTAGCATCAATGGGTGGAAGGAAGACTCTAC
>CADCEW010000087.1 GCA_902800585.1 uncultured Prevotellaceae bacterium | reverse complement strand
ATTCCTCTCTTTATCTATTCCGATGGTCTTAATGAGGCGGAGAACAAAGAACAGGAACAGTTCAGCGATGAGCGTATTCTTGAGATTCTTAATGATAAATCGTTAGATTCAGCAAAGAAAGTAGTGCTGAAACTGATGGATGAGGTAAACAAACACCGTAATGGCGCAGAACCTAATGATGACCTCACGATGATGTGTTTGTTGATTAAATAAAAAAAGCCTGAGCAAATGCTCGGGCTTTTTCTTTTATTTCTTCTTAACTGGGTCGCATGTCAAGTTACATCCGAGTTTCTTAAATATCTTTCTGTCAACCTCTCCTAACATAATCGTAGTGTGAACCTGACAGCCCCGCAAATGGGGAAGTTGTTCCAAGGCACGGCGGCATTGCTCGTTATGCTGTGACAGCACGCTCAGGGCTACTAATACTTCATCGGTATGCAGACGAGGATTATTTCCACCTAAATACTCTATCTTAGTTTTTTGGATGGGCTCTATCATGCTTTGCGGTATGAGTTTCACATCATGACCGATACCAGCTAAGTGCTTGATGACGTTCAGTATCAAAGCAGCACTGCATCCTAACAGTGTAGTGGTCTTAGCAGTAATGATGGTTCCGTCTTCCAATTCCATAGCCGAAGCAGGTCCATTGGTTTCTGTCTTACGTTCATTAGCGGCAATTGTTGTGCGACGATCGGCAGTTGTAATCTTCGCCTGATTGAATAGCATCTGTATCTTATGCACCTCCGCCTCATTATCCGCACCATCTGCAAGTTTGTTGGTAGCAGCATAGTAACGACGGATTATCTCGTCCTTGGAGGCATTGCAGCAAACTTCATCGTCACTGATACAGAAACCTACCATGTTCACGCCCATATCTGTAGGCGATTTATAAGGATTCTCTCCATAGATACCTTCGAAGAGCGCATTCAATACAGGGAATATTTCAATATCGCGATTGTAGTTGATGGCTGTCTTGCCATAAGCCTCTAAATGGAACGGGTCAATCATGTTCACATCGTTAAGGTCGGCAGTGGCAGCCTCGTAGGCAATATTCACAGGATGTTTCAAAGGAAGGTTCCAAACGGGGAACGTCTCAAACTTTGCATAACCTGCTCGGATGCCACGTTTATTCTCATTATAGAGTTGCGAGAGACAAACTGCCATCTTACCAGAACCAGGTCCAGGAGCAGTCACAATTACCAACTCACGTGAGGTCTCTACATAATCATTCTTACCGAAGCCCTCATCACTGGCAATCAGTTCGACATTATGAGGATAGCCGTCAATGAGATAATGGAAATAGGATTTGATACCCATACGCTCCAAACGACGATGGAACTGATCAGCTGCCTGTTGACCATTATAATGGGTGATGACGACGGAACCTACCATGAAGTCGCGACTCATGAACTCGTCACGCAGGCGCAGCACATCCTCATCATAGGTAATACCTAAGTCTGCACGTACCTTATTACGTTCGATATCCTCGGCATTCACGACGATGATAATCTCAATGCTGTCACGCAACTGAGCAAACATCCTTAACTTGGAATCGGGTTTGAAGCCTGGCAGTACACGACTAGCATGGTGGTCATCGAAGAGTTTGCCGCCTAACTCCAGATAGAGTTTGCCGTCAAACTGTGCGATACGCTCTTTGATATGCTCTGACTGTATCTTCAGATATTTCTCGTTGTCAAATCCTATCTTCATCTAATTATCTATTATCAATATTCAACTTTCAATTCACTTCTTGTACCCATTCTGGCGTTGGCGCTTCAATTCGTCAGCCTGTTTCTGCATAGCTTCGAGGCGAGCCGCCATACCACTTACTTTCTTGGGGTTATTTTTGTTCTTCTCATAGTTTGCTTCCAAGATGGCAAGCAACTTCTCGTCGTTAGTGGTCTTACGCAGTGTCCACATGATGGCAGCGGAGAAGAATAGTGAGATGAAGTAGTAAAAGTTCAGTCCTGATGAGTAGTCGTTGAAGATGAAGAAGAACATCAGCGGCATGAGGTACATCATATACTGCATGAACTTCATCTGCTCTGCCTGTGCACCAATCATCTGGTCTTTCTGCTGACGCATACTGATCCATGTGTATATCAACTGGGCGGCACAGAAAAGGATACAGGTCAATGACAGATGGTCACCGATTCCCCAGATATTCTTCGTCCATTCAATGATGGGGTCGTAGGTCGACAGGTCGTCCATCCATAGGAAACTCTGTCCGCGCAACTGGATGGCATTAGGTACAAACCAGAACATCGCAATCCAGATAGGCATCTGGATAAGCATAGGAAGACATCCTCCCATTGGACTGACACCATATTTCGAATAGAGCGACATCATCTCCTGTTGTTTCTTCATCTGGTCTTCAGGCTTGTCGTACTGTTTGGTTGCTTCTTCCAGTTTGGGTTTGAGGACACGCATCTTCGCAGAAGACAGATACGATTTCTTCACCATTGGGAAGGTAATAACCTTCAGAAGGATGGTAATCAGTATCAAGACAATACCCATGCTAAAACCGAAACTAGCCAACCAGTCGAAGACATAAAGCGTAAACCAGCGGTTGATAAGGCGGAACAGCCACCAACCAAGGTTCACTAAATGTTCCAAGTCGAGGTCTTTACCAAACTGACTCTGTTGTTCTACGTCCTTAATGAGTCGAAAATTGTTAGGTCCGATATACATCTCAAACTCAGAAGGCTTCTCACCTGTGGGGTCGAAAGCCGTCTTGAGCTTGGCATCAAACTGTTTCAGATAACCGCTGCCTTTCTGGTCGAGGATGCTCGACAGGGCGGCATTCTTAGCGAAATTGTCTTTAGAGATGAGGGCAACGCTGAAAAACTGGTTACGGAAAGCAACCCAATCAAGTTCCTCTTCTATCGATTCGCTCTCATCAGATGCTTCAGATAGGTTGTCAGGATCGTCCTGTATCTCCTTATAGAAGATAGAGGTGTAGCGATTCTCAAACGAGAAACCCTTCTCATGCTGGCGACAATGGTCGGTCCATTCTATCTCCACCTCTTTATAAGAAGGGGCGAAAGCGTTGGCAAGGCCCTTCACTTGCAGGGAGAAATCTAACAGATAGTCTCTGCCAAGGCGGTATTTCAGGATGACCTGTCCGCCATTTCCTGCCGTTGCCGTCATCGTAACGGTAGAGTCTGTCTGCTCTGACGGTGTGAAGAACAGGTCGGCAGTGACGATATTATCCTGCTTACCTGTCAGCATAAAGTTCAGGTTCTGGTCTTTCTCGTCAAAGAGTGTCAAGTCTTTCTCGTCGTTGAGGTCTTTGAAATCAAGGATCTTCGCCTTTCTGATGACGCCGCCTTTTGTGTCGAGTGTCAACTCTAACTTCTGATTCTTCAGGACAACCTGTTGGGAAGTGCCGTTAAGTGACTGATAGAAGAGGGCAGTAGTGTCAGCCTTGACGCTGTCTGACTGTATTTTCTTTGCTTCTTCTTTCTTCGCCTCAGCTTCCTGTTGTGCTGCCTTCTTCGCTTCGTTCTGCAAAGCAGCAGCGATGGAGTCTTGTTGACGTGCGGCTTCTATCTCCTCTTTTGAAGGACTGTTGTACCAACTGAAACCGATGAGTACAACGGCAATAAGGACGAAACCGATAATTGTATCTCTGTTCATATTTTTAATTTTTTATTTTCTCAAATCGCATACAAGGTGCAAAGGTACAAAAAAATATGAACTTTGAACTATGAATTATGAACTTTTTTTGTATCTTTGCCACGCAAAAAAGACTAGATAATGAGAAAGAGAAATATAATTCTACTGCTTATTGGGCTGTTGATGACGCAGATTGCTACAGCACAGAACAGCAGACAAAACACGCAGAAAGTACTGAAGAACTATACAGACTCCCTTACCATCTTGCGACAGCAATTGGATGCCGCTCTACAGAAGAATGACTCTTTGCAGAAAGAACTGTCTGACGGACGATACTATCGTCTGTTTGCTCCTCCCACTTTTTATCATTCTGGTGCGAATAAGTCGTTGTCACTCTCTCCAGAGATGGGTGATGAAGTAATGGATGCTATTGATAAGGCGATGATGAATATATACCTTCGTCGTCCAGACTTGGTGAGGAACACAGAGACACGGTTGCAGAATACGGGTTCTGTGCGTGAAGATGTAAACCAGGAAGTCAAGACAAAGCCCAATTTCTGGCAGTTTAAGTTCGATGGCTCCTTGCAAGTAATCCAGAACTATGTCTCTGATAACTGGTATAAAGGTGGTGAGAGTAATTATTCAGGTTTGGGTATTGTGACGCTGGAACTGAACTATAACGACAAGGATCGTTATACGTGGGAGAATAAGTTGGAAATGAAACTCGGCTTCCTGACTTCGCCTTCTGATACTGTTCATAAGGTAAAGGCAACCAACGACTTACTGCGTTTCACGACTAAATTAGGCTTACAGGCCTCGAAGAAATGGTACTATAGCCTACAGTTGCTTGCCTACACGCAGTTTGCAAAGAGCTTTAAGGCGAACGATCCTTTTGTGTATTCCGCTTTTATGTCTCCCTTCGACCTGAACATTGGTTTAGGTATGGAGTATAAGTTGAAAGCGCTGAATGGTAAGTTGACTGGTACGCTAAACTTCCTGCCTTTGGCATATAACTTCCGCTATATGTCTCGTTCTGAACTTCTCTATTTTTATGGTATGGAGGGTAAACACGCCTTACATGAGTTGGGTGCGCAGTTTACTGGCGATATCAAGTGGATGTTGACAGATAATTTGATGTGGAAGAGTCGCCTCTATGCCTATACAGCTTATCATCGTTCCTTGATAGAGTGGGAGAATCAGTTTGAGTTTAAGGTGACGAAATATATCTCAGCCAATCTGTTCCTCTATCCTCGCTTCGACGATTCAGAGATTATCGATGATGATGGTACCTATTGGCAATTTCTGGAATACTGTTCCTTGGGTTTGAGTTATTCGTTCTAAACAAAAGAGGCATTGCAATTGCGATGCCTTCTTTGTTTACATATCACTTTTCGTTTTTCACTTTTCACTTACTTCGCTTCCGTCATATCTCCTTCGATATACAGGCGAGTCATTTCCACAGCACCATTACAGCGAACGGTAATGGACTTCTTAAAGTGACCAGGGAACTTTCCTGTTCCATTATATGTCACCTTAATCTCACCCTTTTCACCTGGCTGAATAGCCGTCTTCGTGTATTCAGGCACAGTGCATCCGCAACTAGCCACAGCCTGATTGATCACCAAAGGCTGCTCACCAACGTTAGTGAAACCGAAGGAACAAGATACAACAGGGTTACTTTCTGAGAAAGTGCCGAAGTTATGAGTAGTCTTATCAAACTTAATCTGTGCAGGTTTCTGGGCAAAGACAGCAGTCATGCCACATACCAACATCACAGTCATCAAGATAATCTTTTTCATTTCGTTAGTCTTTTTAGTCATTAAAATCGCTGCAAATGTAAGCCATTTTCTTTAAACTTCTATCATTTGCAACATGATTTTTATAAATTTTAATACTTGTAATGAATCTCAATTCAAAACAAATGTGTAAATTTGCCACCATAATATAAATAAGGTATAAACTCAAAAACTATTAAAAATGAAAAAACTAACTGTAATTTTTGCTATGTTCATGCTCTTGTTTGCATGTCCTACAAATGTTGATGCGCAGGGTCTCTTAAAACGATTGGGTGATCGTGCCAAGTGGAAAGCAGAGAGCAAAGTGGAGAATGCCATTGATAAAGCAGTGGACAAGGCAGTGGACAATGCCGAGGATGAGGCCACTGATGCCGTAAAAGGCAAGAAAGGTAAGAAGGGCAAGAACAATGACGAGGAAGTTGAAGCTGCTGACGAGAATCCGCAGGTTGCCACCTCATCCGACTTCAAGCGCGGGTCTGTCATCATGTTCCAAGATGATGTAACAGCAGAACAAGTAGGCGAGTTCCCCTCTAAGTGGGATATGTTCTCAGGTACGACAGAGGTCAAGACTGTTGCTGGTGTAAAAGCCATCAATCCTACTGACAATGCCCAGATACAGCCCCTCATCAAGGAGCAGGGTGCCTATCTGCCAGAGGAGTTTACTATTGAGTATGACTTCTACTACTGGCGTTACTAAGGACCGTTCTGAATTTCCTCAAACAGGAGGTGACGGTGGTGATCTGACGGCATTTGTCCTCACTCATGGCGTTTGTTCTTCTTCAGAGCATTCTTATTACTTTAATGGAGACAAGAAGGGTGATTTTACTTACTCGTTCAAGAAGGGCTGGAACCATGTGGCCCTGTCGTTTAACAAACGGGCCCTGAAGGTCTACTTCAACGATAAGCGTGTGGTGAACCTGCCGCGTGTCAACCAACCTACATGGCTGTGCTTCCAAGTTCCCTTTGATTATATTAACCTCACCTTCATCCGCAATGTGGTGATTGCCAAGGGTGCCGTTGCGCTCTACGACCGTGATGCACAGGATGTTTCTGCTGTAGAGAAGGCCATTCAGGAGACAGGTAAGTTTGTAACTAACAACATTTTGTTTGATACGGGTAAGGCTACCCTGAAGCAGGAGTCGATGATTGAGATCATGAAGGTGGCAGACTATATGAAGAAGAATCCAAATGTTCGCTTCGAAGTTCAAGGTCATACGGACAACCAAGGCTCTGACAAGATTAACGATCCGTTGTCACAACAACGTGCCGAGGCTATCGTCAAGGCACTCGAAGGCTTAGGCGTTGATGGCTTCAACCTGAAGGCTGTGGGTAAAGGCTCTCACGAGCCCGTTGCTGACAACAGCACTGAGGCAGGCCGCGCACAGAATCGTAGAGTAGTATTTGTGAAAAGATAAATAATAGATTAAAATTATGGAACAGAATCAAGAAACATTACAAGACAAGTTTGAGAACATCAACAACACGAAGGACACTACGTCAGAGTTTGACAAAGAGGACATCCAGAAGAATACCTTTATGGCCATCCTCGCCTATTTCGGCATCCTCGTGCTTATTCCTATCTTTGCAGCGAAGGATTCTAAGTTCGCACGCTTCCACTCTAATCAAGGACTGATACTTCTGATTGTGGCCATCCTTTATTATGTCGTTTATACGATATTGTGCACTATCATCCTTGCCATCTCATGGAAACTCATCTGGCTGACGAGCATTATTGGACTGGTAGGACTTATCTTCCTCTTCTGGTTTATCGTCGGTATCATCAATGCTGCACAAGGAAAAGCCAAGGAACTGCCCTTCATCGGACACTTCAAACTGCTGAGAGTGTAAAGTCTGTCAGCATTGCTGATGAGATAAAATTTTAGCGTAAGTACGCGAGTTTGTGGTTCATAAACTTGCGTACTTCGTTTTTTATGTGTATTTTTGCACTAATATTACATAATAAAGGTGTATATGAAAAGACTGGTTTTTGTGTTGGTTTTGCTTTCCATGTTGTCTTTATCTGTGGCAGCGCAGGAGAGGGAGATGCGCTGGGAGAATGTTACTGCCCTGTATTTTGCTGCAACGAATGGCACTGACAGGGAGAATGCCTTGCAGCAGTATCTGTTATTTGACGATGCTGTGCTGAATAGAAATATAAAACTTTATCGTCAGTATGAGACGTTTGCCAAGGAGTTCACCACGATGAGTATCAACGCCAGTGCTTCAGGAGTCAACAAGGAGATAGACGATGTGGTTGCCGAAGTGAAAAAGATGATCAAGGAGCACCCAGAAATGGCTGACGAACTGAATGCACAACTCAAGGAGGTAGAGAGGATGCGAGGCGAGTATAACGGACATGTCAATGAGGAGGTAAAGGAATATACATACAATCCTAAGGAATTGCTTGAAAAGCTTACCAATATCTCACAGGGCAAGCGTACCTATACAGCCTATAAGGATATCGGCAATGGACTTTATGCTGTACAGACTGGTGCATGCTATGGTCCTTTGGAGCCTGATGCCTTCAAGCGTGTGAAGACACCAGAAAAGAATAAATTCTCTTGGGGAGCTATAGACTATGATGGCAACGTCATCCTTAAGCCGATATACAGCGATGTTGACGATCGTGAGAAATGGGACATGATTTTCCTTGCAATCAAGGACAAAAGCGGAGCAGTTCGTCTGGGTGCGTGTGGCTATGACGGCAGAGTACGCATACCTTTCGTATACACTGGATGTATGGGATACCACGATGGAGGCGAGAATGGCATCTGTGCTTATACTAAAGGTGACAAATGGGGCTTTGTCGATTTCGACAACAAGATGCTGTTTCCCTTCGAGTTTGCAAGAGTGAAATACCACGCTTACTTTGAAGTATCCAAGGATGGTAAGAATTTTGGCATCATAGACGATGGTCTTGCCAAGATGGTGGTTCCCATGAAGTACAAAGGTTTATGGGACTATATGGAGACTTATCTTGAGATGGAACGCTTCGACAACAAGATTGACTGCTACGATAAGAAGACGTTCAGGCTCGTCAAGACGGAGCCAAAACCACATGATTAAACAATAACATAAAACATACGACTATGAAAAAGATTCTTATTTCTATCGCTATGCTCACGACAGCAGTGAGCGTGAAGGCGCAAATGACGCCAGAGGCTTGGATAGCACAGTTCCCAGAACTTCCAAGTATCAACCAGATTATTGCAGAAGATAAAGCATATCGCAACCCAGAAAACGAAGATCCGGAAATACCTTTGAAAGATTTCTTAGAGTCTGTTGAGGGTGTTATGGAGAGTGGAGCTGAGACGATGGGTAAGATAGGTGGCTCTGATCTGAATCATTATAAGAATGTGCTCTATAAGGAAAAGGTGCCTGGCACGAATGTCACAAAGGGACAAATGGCACACATGTCGAAGGATCAGCAGGAACGTGTTGCCAAGCAGGCCATGAAAGGTCAACTGGCCCAGTATGGATTGAGCGAGGCTGACATTAAGAAGATGCAGAGTGGCAAGATGTCAAAGGCAGAGCAGCAGGCACTCGCCAACAAGATGATGAAGAACATGACTGGAGGTATGGATATGAACGATGTGAAGTTCATGCAGAACATGACAGATAAAGAGCGCGTGCAGTTCATGCAGATGTCAGGACTTGCAGAATCTACGACGGCCAAGATGAAGGAGGATATGAAGAAGTCGAAGGTCAGTCAGGCAACGGCCAAGCGCATCATGGGTGCAGTTGAAGAGATAGAGCATACTACTAAACATGTGACAGAACACAAAGATTTAACGCATATCATGAATTATGGCGACTCGCTCTGGAACCGTAAGTACAAGGCGAAAGATGAGGCTCTGCACAAGCGGCTGGGACAGTTGGCTGCCAAACTGGAAGAGTTGTGGGTAGGACATATGGATGGAGGAAAGGACAACAGGGCAGCCATGAAGGCTGTTGAGGCGCAGGCGAAGCAAGTTAAACTGGAGATATGGGAGAATGAGAACGCCTTCTATGAAGAGTATATCCCCCTATATCATCGTGAGATAGGTGCCTTACTCAACTATGTAAAAGGCACGATGATGTCTGCATATCGTTCATGGAAGAGTGCTTATGACCAGGCATACAAAGAGACTAAGGAAGCACAATGGATGCTTAGTGAGGCACAGATTACACAACCTGTCGAATTCTATGCAGGTTTCTTAGGAGCCATTGCCGACTACAACGTCAAGGTTAGTGGCAAAACTCCCCTTTCCCCCGACGATGCTCGCAATGCCAGAGATACGGATGGCAATCCATACGATAACGTAGAGGAATAGGATAATAAGCTTATATTGATAGGAGTAATAACGGCACTTTTGAGGAGAAAGTGCCGTTGTTTTGATCTTGCACCTATAGGTGAAAGATCTTTCACCTGCAGCTGCAAGATCGTTCAGCCTTAAGTGAAAGGTCGTTCTGCTGTAGTTGAAACCCTAAATACGATAGAAAATAAATGTTGTTCCCATGCGACTTCTACTGAGGATAGGCTGTTCGCCTCCGCAGAAGTCATCGAGACAACGACGTGCGGAATGATAGCGCAGTCCGCTGATACTCTGAAACTGTCGAGTGGTAATCATACCATCGTGCTGGTCGAGGAATTTGTTAAGCAGTCGCAACATCAGTTCGCGATCGTACATCTGGTTGTTGCCACAAAGGTCGTTTGACTTTTGAAAGCCTGTCACATGATCAGTAACAGCAAGGAGGAAATCTTTGTTAGGCGTAAAGTTAATCGTGTCGAAATAGATGTCGTTCGCTGTGATTTTCTTCGGATCAGTCTCCTCGCGACGCAGTCGGAGAGTAGGAGAAAAGGTACCGATAGGTGTTTCTACTGTCATTCCTTGACTGAGATACCATTTTGAAGCCTCTTGAAAGGCAGTGAACACACGTCTGAATTCGCCTAAAGGAAGCCCCAGACTGTTATGGCAGAAATCCTCAATCCCCTCCATACTGATTTTATTGTTTTTCCTTGGGCGCACATATAGTAGTGCTTTTCCGTTTTTGTCCTTCTTGGGACTCGGATGAATTTCGTAAGGTATACCTTGACTTCTTGGCATAGTTAAGATAATTATATGTTGATTCTGGGGCGCGAAGTTACTAAAAATATTTGGGATATACAAAAAATTTTGTACCTTTGCACCACAATAATAAATAAGGTATTATGGAAAGAACATGGAGATGGTTTGGCAAGAAGGATAAGATAACGCTTGCCATGCTGAGACAGATTGGTGTGGAAGGCATTGTGACAGCCTTGCACGATGTACCATTGGGTGAGGTTTGGACGCGTGAGAAGATTCGCGACCTGCGTGAGTATATCGAAAGTTATGGTATGCGTTGGAGCGTGGTGGAGAGTCTTCCTGTGGTGGAAACCATCAAGTATGGCGGTCCTGATCGTGACGAGCAGATAGAAGTGTACAAGCAGAGCCTGCGCAACCTCTCCGCAGAGGGTATCCACTGCATCTGTTATAACTTCATGCCAGTATTAGATTGGGCAAGAACGGACTTGTTACATCATAATCCCAATGGTGCTACGAACCTCTACTTCAACTATGCTGAGTTTGCATACTTCGACATCTATATCCTGAAACGTGAGGGTGCCCGTGAGGAATGGGCGCAGTTCCAGTTCCCGAAAGGAGTAGGCGAGGGGAGAGATGTTCTTGCCGAGTGCGATGAACTCGCCAAGACGATGACGCCAGAGAAGGAGCATAAACTGATAGAAAACATTATTATCAAGACGCAAGGCTTTGTCAGTGGTAACTTCAGTGAGAACGATGAGGCTCCGATACAGAAGTTCCG
>CADCEW010000086.1 GCA_902800585.1 uncultured Prevotellaceae bacterium | reverse complement strand
TCTGCAAAGATACTACAAAAATCTGACTCGTACAAATTTTTAACCATATTTTGGTTGAAAGAAAAAAAACAATTACCTTTGCATGGCATAAATGAACATATTCAACAAATTATTATAGAGATGAAACCATTAAATAAGCAATTCGCACCCAAAAGTATCATGCCGGAAAAGGTGATTCAGTTTGGTGAGGGGAACTTCCTTCGTGCATTCGTCGACTGGATTATCTGGAAGATGAATCAGAAAACTGACTTCAACGGCAGTGTGGTCGTTGTACAACCCATTGAACACGGAATGGTAGACATCCTAAATGGTCAGGATGGCCTTTACCACGTCAACCTGCAGGGACGTGAGAACGGAAAGGCTGTCAATACCATTGAGCATGATGCCTATATGGCACTGGCAGAACAGCCGGATATCCGTTTTGTGATTTCCAATACGACAGAGGCAGGCATTGCCTTCGACCCTTCTTGTAAACTCGACGACAAGCCCGCAAGTTCCTATCCAGGCAAATTAGTTCAACTTCTTTATCGCCGTTGGCAGGTATTCAATGGTGATAAGACCAAAGGATTGATTATCTTTCCCTGTGAACTCATCTTCCTGAACGGACACGTATTGAAAGACTGCATCTATCAATACATCGATTTATGGAAATTAGAGGATGAGTTCAAACAGTGGTTTGACGAGGCATGCGGTGTCTATGCCACTCTCGTCGATCGTATCGTGCCAGGCTTCCCTCGCAAGGATATTGCTGAGATTCAAGAGAAGATTTCTTATCGCGACAACCTCGTCGTACAAGCAGAGAACTTCCATCTCTGGGTCATTGAGGCTCCAAAAGAAGTGGCGAAAGAGTTTCCTGCTGACAAAGCAGGACTACATGTGTTGTTCGTACCTTCAGAAGAGCCTTATCATAAGCGTAAGGTGACATTACTCAATGGTCCGCATACTGTCCTCTCGCCTGTGGCTTTCCTTTGTGGTATCGATATCGTCCGTGATGCCTGCCATCATGAAATCGTTGGCAAATATATACATAAGGTTCAGTTTGACGAGTTGATGCAGACTCTCGACCTGCCAATCGAGGAACTGGAGAGATTCGCCAATGATGTGTTGGAGCGTTTCGACAATCCGTATGTAAATCATCAGGTGACGAGTATCATGCTTAATTCTTTCCCGAAATTCCAGACACGCGACCTTCCTGGACTGAAGACTTATCTGAAACGTAAAGGTGAATTACCCATGGGACTCGTCTTCGGACTTGCCTCTATCATCACTTATTATAAAGGTGGCAAACGTTCTGATGGCGTGGAGATTACGCCCAATGATGACCCGAAGATATTGGAACTCCTGAAAGATTTATGGGCAACAGATGATACCCAGAAAGTGGCTGATGGTGTTCTTGGTGCTGAGTTTATCTGGAAAGAGAATCTTAACAGGATTCTTGGCTTGAACGCGATGGTTAAGTTATTCCTCGACCTCATTCAAAAGAAAGGTATGCTGGAGGCTGTCCAAACCATCCTATAAGTCTAAACGACATGAGTGACTACATAGAGATAAAAGGTGCACGTGTCAACAACCTAAAGAATGTCAGCGTAAAGATACCCCGCGACAAACTGGTTGTAGTGGCTGGCGTGAGTGGCAGTGGCAAGTCGTCGCTTGCCTTTGACACCCTCTATGCAGAAGGTCAGCGCCGCTATGTAGAGAGTTTGTCGTCCTATGCCCGACAGTTCTTGGGGCGCATGAACAAACCCGAATGCGACTTCATCAAGGGCATCCCGCCTGCCATCGCCATCGAGCAGAGAGTGATATCACGTAATCCACGCTCTACTGTTGGTACCACCACAGAGATATACGAGTATCTGCGACTGCTCTATGCCCGCATCGGACGCACTTATTCGCCTATCAGTGGTCAGGAGGTGAAGAAACATTCCACAGAAGACATCATCGCATGTACCCAACAATATACGAAAGGGACTAAGTTGGTGGTGATGGCGCCCATTCATGTACCAGAGGGACGCACCTTAGCGCAGCAATTGAAGATGTATGTGCTCAACGGTTATGCGCGAATCTTTGTAAAGGGTGACTTTCAGAAGATCTCTGAATACTCAGAATATTCTGATTATTCTGAATACTCAGAAAAGCCCTACCTCGTCATCGACCGTTTGACAGTGGATGACGCAAAGGATGCTATCTCCCGTTTGGTGGATTCTGCTGAGACGGCATTCTATGAAGGTAACGGTGAATGTCGCCTGATGTTCCTGCCTTCCATGCTTAGTTACGACTTCTCCATGAAGTTCGAGGCGGATGGTATCTCATTCGAAGAGCCCAACGATAACATGTTCTCGTTCAATTCTCCTGCTGGAGCCTGTCCTGAATGTCAGGGTTTCGGAAAGATCATAGGTATTGACGAGCATCTGGTTATTCCTAATACAACACTGTCTGTCTATGACGGCTGTGTGGTATGTTGGCATGGCGAGAAGATGAAGATGTGGAAAGAGGAGTTCTGTCGACGGGCAGCGAAGGATGACTTTCCTATCTTCGAACCTTATTATAACCTGACACAGAAACAGAAAGACCAACTCTGGCACGGACTCCCCTCAGAACGTCATAAGGACATCCACGACCAAGTGAGTATTGACGCTTTCTTCGAGATGGTGAAAGATAATCAATACAAAATCCAATATCGTGTGATGCTCAGTCGTTATCGGGGTAAGACGACTTGTCCGAAGTGTCATGGTACACGACTGAAACCAGAGGCAGACTATGTGAAGATTGGCGGTCGAAGCATCTCTGACTTGGTACAGATGCCTGTTATCCGACTGAAACAATGGTTTGACCAACTGGAACTGACAGAGCAGGAACAAGAGATTGGCAAGCGCTTGCTGACGGAAATTAATTCACGACTGCAATTCCTGCTAGACGTAGGACTGGGTTACTTGACCCTTAACCGCATGTCTAACACGCTTAGTGGTGGAGAGAGTCAGCGTATTAACCTCACGACCTCCTTAGGTTCTTCCCTCGTGGGTTCCTTATATATATTAGACGAGCCGAGTATCGGACTGCATAGTCGAGATACTGCCCGCCTCATCAAAGTGCTGAAGGAACTGCAGGCTTTAGGAAATACTGTTGTGGTCGTAGAACATGACGAGGAGATGATGCGTGCAGCCGACTATCTCATCGACGTAGGTCCTGATGCTGGACGACTGGGAGGCGAGATTGTCTTTGAGGGAAATGCCACAGATATCACGGAGAAGGCCATCAAGAAATTTCCTAGGAGCCACACTGTGAAATACCTGTTGCATCAGGAAGAGATTCCTGTTCCCAAAAGCCGTCGTCCTTGGAATCAGAAGATAGACATCAAAGGAGCACGAATGAATAACCTGCGAGGCATCAATGTCTCTATTCCTTTGAATGTGATGACAGTAGTGACTGGTGTCAGCGGCAGTGGAAAGTCAAGTCTCATCAAGGGCATCCTCTACCCTGCCCTCAAGCGTATTCATGGCGATGTGTGTGATGCCCCTGGCGAATATATGGGACTGGGTGGCGACCATGAGTCTGTCAAACACATCGAGTTTGTCGACCAGAACCCTATCGGTAAGTCAACACGCTCCAATCCTGCCACTTATGTCAAGGCATATGATGCCATCCGTGACCTCTATGCCGATCAGCCTTTATCGAAACAGATGGGTTTCACTTCCCAGTATTTCTCTTTCAATGCCGATGGTGGACGATGTGACGAGTGTAAGGGTGCTGGTGTGATAACGGTTGAGATGCAGTTTATGGCAGACCTCGTCTTAGAGTGTGAGGCATGTCACGGACATCGTTTCAAGCACGATATCCTTGACGTACGTTTTGAAGGAAAGAACATCGACGATGTGCTGAACATGACCATCTCTGAGGCCATTGAGTTCTTTGGTGATAGCCAGAAACTAAAAGCCAACAGCCTCTGTAAGACCATCGTCAACAGGCTGAAGCCCTTGGAGGACGTAGGACTCGGCTATATCAAACTCGGACAGAACTCCTCAACACTGTCTGGTGGTGAGAACCAGCGTGTGAAACTCGCCTACTTCATCGGACAGGAACGACAGGAGTCCACCTTATTTATATTTGACGAGCCAACCACAGGACTTCACTTCCATGATATTCAGCGATTACTTCGTGCGTTCGATGCACTCATAGAACGCGGACATACCATCCTCGTCATCGAACATAACATGGAAATCATCAAGTGTGCGGATCATGTCATCGACTTAGGCCCAGAGGGCGGAGACCGAGGCGGAGACCTTGTCGCATGTGGTACACCAGAGGATATTGCAGCATGTGAAAAGAGCATTACGGGAAAATTTCTGCGTGACAAACTTTGTTAGGCAAAAATTTTGCTGAACGGATTTTTTATATTACCTTTGCACACGATTTTAAAAAGCGGTCTTTGATGCTTCGCATCGAACATCGGTGTCGCCTCAACAAAGTCCAAACAAGTTTGGCTTTGTATTCGGCTAACTCGATCTTTGAATTGCTGCCGATATGGCTCAGTTGGTAGAGCAACGCATTCGTAATGCGTGGGTCGCCGGTTCGAGTCCGGCTATCGGCTCTTTCAAGAAATGAGAGTCAGATTCTTCTGGCTCTTTTTTTGCGGAATTAGCTCAGTTGGTAGAGCATTGGCTTCCCAAGCCGAGGGTCGCGGGTTCGAGTCCCGTATTCCGCTCCTCCTGTAAAAATGGCAATAGGCTTTAAAAAAGTCTTTGAAAAATTTGCAGGAGTAAAATAAAAGCATTACCTTTGCACCCGCAATCAAGGAGATAACCCCAAGGTTTCGAACTCCAGAGTCCTGTAGGAAGGATGGGTGAGTGGCTGAAACCAGCAGTTTGCTAAACTGCCGTACGGGTTCCCGTACCGGGGGTTCGAATCCCCCTCCTTCCGCAGCCGAGGGGATTTCTCTAAGAGAGCACTCTTTGAAATTATGGTTCGGGTCGATTGACTTTCAGTCTATCTCCCTCGCGACTCGGCAATTCAAGCAAGCTTGATTGCACTCGCTGCTCGGTCGATTCATCTAATGGTTAGGATACAAGATTCTCAATCTTGGCATAGGGGTTCGATTCCCCTATCGACTACTCTAAATCCCTTGCAAATACCCATTTGCAGGGGATTCTTGATTTTTCAAGGTGTACTAAAGGTGCAACAAAAGTGTAAGATATGCGAAAAGAGAAATTCATGATCTATGAAAGGAACGCGAAGAAAGGCGAACCAACTTATTCTCCAAAGCCCCACTCTGCCCCCCATTTCGAAGGACACTATGTAGAGGGTATGGAAGAATGGGCATCGTGGTACTGCTTCAACAAAAAAGAAGATGGGACATACGAAGCCGAACTTGATGAGGCCTGGAACGAAGGCAGTCACTATGGCGGAGGAACCATCAACGTGAATATTCCCAAAGAGTGGTTCGCTCTTTCTTACGATGACTTCCTTGAGCGTGTCATCACCCTTGCTGCTGCCAAGCATTATGGTTTTACTGTAGATGACCTAAAGGAAAGAAAAGGATTAAAAGAATTTTTCGCATTTAAATGAAAAATATAAAGCCTGGGCGATGTGCTCAGGCTTTTTACATTTTATCATTTTTACATTGGACGAAATCGTCATTTCGTCTTATATCCCTTGACACAACTTGTGTTAGACTACTATGGATTATCGTGGCAGATGATCAGTCCG
>CADCEW010000085.1 GCA_902800585.1 uncultured Prevotellaceae bacterium | reverse complement strand
GATTATACTGCAAGGCGGAAGTACCCTCTATTGCAGAAAACTCATTCAGCGGGCCTTGGGGCCTCATCATGGGTTGCGCACAGGCTCCCATCCATAAGAAAGCCAGCGTTGCTACCATCATATATCGTTTTATTTCTTTCATCGTTTTATTATTTAATGAACTTCACTTTCGAGGCATCGCGGGGCTTGGCCGCAGGTTGCTCGTTGGGATAGCCGATGGCGAGGATATAGTTCAGTTTATAGTCGGCAGGGATGTCGAGACGATCAAGGAAGAACTTACATTTCTCGTTCGATACCAAGAAACGGACTGGTCCACCAAGACAACAGGTACCCAGTCCCAATGATGTTGCTGCCAGCATCATGTTCTCCCCTAACAGTCCTGCGTCTAATTCACCACCACCATTAGCAGGAGTACATACACAGATAAGGGCAGGCGCATCGTAGAACAGACTCCTTCCTGCTGCCTGATTGACTTCACTTATCAGTTTCTGGTCCTCTACTACACGAACAATCCAAGGCTGACGGTTCATGCCGCTGGGGGCATTGATACCACACTTCACGACGGCCTCCAACTTCTCATGTTCCACAGACTTGTCGAGATACTTACGGACAGAGCGACGCGCCATGATATTACTCATTACGGGATTCACCTCCATCATGATATCAGTCTCGATGTCACCTATCTGGTCTGTCGGCTCATAACGTTTCAGGACACGTCCGTCACGAGAGACAAGGAACTTGGTGAAATTCCATTTGATGTCACTCTTCTTGTCAAAGTCAGCATCACGTTTGCGAAGCATGTCATCCATGAACTTTCCACGCTGGTCGTTCGTATCAAAGCCACTGAAACCTTTCTGAGCTTTCAGGAAAGTATAGAGCGGATGCTCGTTGGCACCGTTTACCTCAATCTTATCAAACTGTGGAAACTGAATATCGAAGTTTGCCGTACAGAACTGGTGTATCTCTTGAATAGTACCAGGAGCCTGTTCTCCAAACTGGTTGCAGGGGAAATCGAGGATTTCAAAACCATCCTTTGCATATTTCTCATAAAGAGCTTCCAGTTCCTTGTACTGTGGCGTGAATCCGCATCGTGTCGCAGTATTCACTATCAACAGAACCTTTCCCTTGTACGCAGCGAGCGACACGTCTTTGCCTGCATCGTCCTTTACTTTGAAATCATAAATACACTGTGCCGAAAGGGTCAGCACACCCATCATTGCCATGAGGCTGATAATCATCTTCTTCATTATCGTATAGTTTTTGTGAGTTTACCTGATAAAGTTCATGAACGATGGTCTTTCGTCACGCTGTGGAGCCGTATTGCCGTCAGCATGAATCTTATGTAAAAGGAAAGCCATGTTAGTTGCCAGCGTTCGCATCGTCTGCATACCCTCAGTATCGAGTTTCACCTCACCCTTACCTGCTCCATAGGCGATGTTCCAATACTGGGAAGTCACCACTGGCATGTTCATCATCTCGAACATCATATTCATGGTCTGGAGTGTAGCGGTAGCACCTCCGCGTCGACACACAGCTAAAGCCGCAGCAGGCTTGTTCTGCACTAAATGGCCCGCCGAGAAAAATAATCGTTGCATCAGTGAGAGGATACCTCCGTTCGGTTGTCCGTAATAGACAGGAGTTCCCACTATCAGTGCATCAGCCGTAGCCATCTTCTCTGTAATGACAGCACACATATCATCGTCGAATACACATCCTTTACCATCGTTTTGACGACAACCGCCACAGTTGATACACATACGAACGGGTTTACGACCTATCTGTACTATCTCCGACTCCACACCGTGTTTCTGTAACTGTGCCTCAATCTCTTTCAGACAACAGAAAGTATTGCCGTCTGTTCGCGGACTGCCATTAATCAGTAACACATGAGGGGTTTTGCCACCCGTCACACTATTCATCATTGCCGACATAGGCGAAACAACAGTTGCACCTGCAGCTGCCATCGTTGCTTTCTTAATAAAATCTCTTCTATCCATAAGTCTAATTTTTTGCAAAAATACGATATTTTATTGAAATATCACTCATTATCAGTTTTTTTAATTACTTGAACCAGTGCGTCAAGTTGCTGACGGTTCATGCCGTGAGAGAGCAGATAGTTGGAGAAAACTATGGCGTAGTCAATATATGGCAGTTGTGCTTCGTCGTTAATGCCGGCATAATACATCAGGCAAGGGTTGAGTTTCAACGACACCAAAGTGTTGCATATATCAGGGTTATTTTCTGGAGTGATGCAATAAAAGTTATCATAAGATATCAAATAGTCGGTTACCATCTCCTCATAGGTTGCTCCGCATAATCCCTCAAGCAGTGCACACACATATCCTGTACGGTCTTTTCCCTCCATACAATTCACGGCATAGGGAGCTGGATAAGAAGGAAGTTCCTTCAGTGCCGCTATCAGCCGATTGTTATAGTCATCTGACATAGGATCAGCCGTCAGCGGGCACAGTATCACGTTGCCTCCCTCCCAGAGAGTACGACTATAGGGGGGCATATCGTAGGTCAACATCTTCATTTCTGTGTCAGCAAGATTGAGTATCGTCTTTACCTTTTCGCGCTCCAGATATTCTGATACGTAGTTGGCGCGATTGATGTCGTTGCAGAACGGTGAAGAACAACGATAAAGTACACCGCTTGCAATATTTCCAGCACTCACGGCACGTGCATTGGCAAACTCCTCATCGGAGATGAGATAATCTGTTCGGTTGTTGGAGTATTTCATGCTCATAGCCTGTTGCACGTCGAGACTACCGCCCTTTTCCTTCATCCTGATGGTGATGGTATGTCCTTCCAGTCCTTTGAGTTCTTGGGGTAGTCCTGTGTTGATGGCGGTAAAGCAGATGCTGGGATAGGTAGGATAAGCCACACAGAGAAATTCTCTATTGTTACCATAGTAACCGTCGTAGTAAGGCATGACGATTTCTTCTTCCTCAATGGTGAGGCTGATGACGTCGCCAAGTGTGAATCCAGCGTTCATCATGTCTTCCTCCGTCAAGTCCAACATGGCTCCACCAAATTCGTTGTACGATGAAATGATGCCTTTCAGCATCGGCTCATCGATAGGGTTATCATCATTAGAGCAAGAGGTCACCAGAGTTAATAAACTAACTATAAGGAGTGCCGATATTACCAATTGTTTCGCCATATTTCTCTCCTTTTGCCTTAATACTTGAAGATTCTTTGCAAAAATACAATATTTTACCGAGATATCCTTCATTCTGCCATAAAAAAAATGTCTTCCAGCATACGATAGAGATGAGTGTAACTGGCGAGCACGTTCCTATAACGGAAGACTGGCGTATCTACTGGTTCTCCTTTCGCATTATATACCTGTGTGACACTCTTGGGCTTTTCTCCCAAGAACTGTGTGTAATGAAACTCATGTCCTCGATACTCCCTGCCCCACTCGTTGGAGCCGCTATCAGAAACTTCCTCATTTTCTCTGTTGCCTCACGAATATCATCTTACGTCATATTCAAACCAGTCTATATCAACATAGCCTTTGTCGTCCTCATGGCTACTCTGGGCAAAGAGACCAAGCATCACACCTGTAAATCCTCCGATAGTTTCTGTACTGAGGAAACGGTATTCCATCTTAGCCAACGGCGTGTAGTTGATACCATCTGCCGATGCCTGCATATAGTAGAAATCCTTATCAGAGGTGATGCGCAGCCAGGCTTTAGTGCCGACGATGGCAATCTCTTTCTCACAGTGACTGGTCTGACCTAACCGCACATTCGATTTGATATAGATGACTCCGTTACGTTTCTCGGCTACCACGTCATAGTGATTCAGTGGTGCGGCATAGGCTGTGATACCTGTCTGCATTTCCTCCGTCATATCTGACAAGTCGAACAGAGCTGTGGCTGTGAAATGAAGCTCCGTTTGTCGTCGGGCCACAAAGGTAGGTGATGCCGTTGCACTGAGGTCTGTCGTACTGGGACGAAGACGTAAAAAACCATTATGCTCCGTCAATGAATAGCGCGTATAGTCAGGATTGCACAGACTCATCCACCCCATAGGCATACCCAGAGAACTGTAACTTTCTGTCGGAGCATTACGCTGCACGAAATTGAACTCTTCACGTTTCGGGTCTTGAGGAAGTGGAACCAACGGCAACGTCTGACACCTCATGTCAGTCTGCAAGGTGCCATCATCATTCACCACAGGCCATTCTCCCCTATCCCATCTTACTGGTGCCAGCATAGTCTCACGTCCCATGACATGCTGCAGATAGCCACTGGTACGGTATCCCAGACATATCATCCACCATGAGGAATCAGGAGCCTGTACCAAGTCAGCATGCCCCAGACCTTGTATCGGACTGTTCTGCATCTTCATACTGAAGTGTGAGAGAATGGGGTTGGCAGGGTTCGATTCATAGGGACCGAACAGACTCCTGCTACGAAGTATATTCACATGATGCCCATGTTCCGTGCCCCCCTCAGCCAGCAGCAGATAGTAGTAGCCATCCTTCTTGTAGATATGCGGTCCTTCCGGATAACGTCCTCCAAGACCAGTACCCAGATGGTGAATGTCACCCAACTGCTTACCCGTCTCTACATCAATCTCACATATTTTGATGTCGCCTTCTTTCCAAAGGAAATAACACTTGCCGTTATCAAAGAAAAGCGTAGGATCGCAACTGCCGATGGCAAAGTCGATGATGACAGGCTCTGACCACTCACCAGCAGGATTATCCGTCCACACATAGAAATGGCGGCGTGATGGGAATACCGTTGTCACCATATAGAAACGCCCGTTATGATAACGAATGGTGGGGGCATAGATGCCGCTGTTACCATCGGTACCTCTCAGATCCACCTGAGACGGGCGCGTCAGGCAGCTTCCTACCTGTTCCCAGTTCACTAAGTCCTTCGAATGAAATACAGGCACTCCTGGAAAATACTGAAAAGTACTGTTCACAAGATAGAAGTCATTACCTGCACGACACACCGAGGGGTCGGCATGAAAACCAGGTAATACTGGGTTAGTAAATCCCTGAGCCAATCCAACAAGGCTCATCAGTGACAAAGCTAATATCAATATCTGTTTCTTCATACCGCTTACAAAGGTACTATTTTTTAGGCAATAACATTGCAGTTGGCTCAAATATTTTCTATAAAAGCCCCCCGTTTCACAACGAAGGGCTTTCTCACAATTAAACTCTAAACTTTAAACTTTACCTACGGATTCAGCAACCTCCAGCCGACATCTATTGACGGGGCAAGTTCCTCACTACCTTGTGTATTTAAGCCGCATTCCACCGTTGCCATTGCCAGAACGAGGTCACACCAGACAATCTTTGTCTCTTCCTTCATGGGTTGTTATTTTTGGGGAAATGTACGAAATAGCCGTCTGAATGTATGAATTGAAAAAATCCACAAAAATGTAAAAATTTCAGTATTTTGTCCCCTCTCACCATCCGAGTATCTTCTATCACCCGACGGAGTATCTTGCACACCTCTTTCTAAAGGCTTCTATGCCTGATGGTAAAGGCTGTTATACCCCCATAGGAGATACGGGAATACAGCTTAAGAGATACTGGGAGCCTACCCCCAGCCCCTCCTTGAAGGGAGGGGAGAAAGGGGGTGATAAGGGTTAGAGACAGGTTAGTAGGTTAATAGGTTAGTGGCTTAGTGGGTTAGTAGGTTAGAGATAAATGTGTCATGAGTGTCATGTGTCACGAGTGTCATGTGTCACGAGTGTCATTAAGGATTTTTGATGCGAATTTCCGCCATAATATTAATATATATAAATATATATTTATATTATGATACTTTTTTGAGAGTTCCGAATTCCTTAATGACACATGACACTCATGACACTCGTGACACTTTCAAAGATTTTTTGAAAAAAGTTACCCAAAAATTCGTA
>CADCEW010000084.1 GCA_902800585.1 uncultured Prevotellaceae bacterium | reverse complement strand
TAAGGAGTATGACCCAAGCAAGGCAGGCTCTTCCCTGTGGTACAAGTATCGTTATAAGCAGGCAGCTGACGGTTCAGGTAATGAATTGGACGCTAACGGTAATCCTGTCGTAGAGAGCCTTGGTACGACTTACACCTATTCTGAGGCAGACTATATGATTATTGACGATGTCCTGCCTGATGTTTATGGTGGTTTCGGTACAAGTATTAGTTGGAAGGGTATCGACTTCTCTGTTGACTTCCAGTATCAGTTAGGTGGTAAGGTTTACGACTCACAGTATGCTCAGTTGATGACACTTGGTTCATCTGGTGGTTATGGTCTCCACGTTGACCTGTTGAATGCATGGTCTCCAGAGAACCCGACTTCTAATATTCCGCGTCTGCAATATGGTGACACTTATATGGCAGGTGCTTCAGACCGCTTCCTGACCAGTGCCTCTTATCTCTCACTGCAGAACATCACAATTGGTTATACTTTGCCTAAGAAGTTCACGATGAAGTTTGGTGTTCAGAAGATTCGTCTCTATGGTGTTGCCGACAACGTTTGGGTTTGGTCTAAGCGTCAAGGACTTGATCCACGTGTATCTATTACTGGTGCCAGTGGTCAGGGTTATTATTCACCTATCCGCACCATTTCCGGTGGTATCACGGTTACGTTCTAATTTGAAAGTTGAAAATAGAAAATAGAAAAATATGAAAAGATATATCAAATCAATCTTGACGGTAGGTGTCTTCTCACTGGCTCTTGTTAATACCAGTTGTATGGAGGAGACGGAACCGACAGACGTGGCTACTCAGGCACAGGCTGAGCGTTCATCGTCAGCCACCAAGGCTCAGGTGATGGCTATTCCTGCTCAGTTCAATGCCATGGATGACAGTTATGTTGATAGTTATAAATGGCATGGACCTTTTGGATATCCTGCAATGTTAATTATCCGTGACCTGATGAGTAACGATATGGGATTCCCCTCTAGCGGTTATGCTAGTCACTTTTCTCCTTTTGGTGCTTGTGTAAGCTTAGGTGGTGAGTATATTTTTGCTGCCTATATATGGGAGTATTATTATAAACTGGTACTGACTGCCAATGCCGTTATCGATGTTGTGAATCCTGAGACTGCAACGAAGGAGCAGTTAGGTTATCTGGGTGCTGCCTATGCAGTTCGTGCATTGGCATATTTGGACCTTGCTCGAATGTATGAGTTCCTGCCTAATGAAAAGACAAAGAGTGTCAATGCTGACGGTAATGACGTGACAGGACTTACTGTGCCCATCGTTACTCCGGGAATGACAGAGGATGAGGCTCGTAACAATCCACGTGCCAAGCGTGAGGATATGATTGCCTTTATCAAGGATGACTTGGAGAAGGCAAAGGAATATATTCCCAATATCACCGATCGTTTAAACCGCACGATGCCTAACCTTGCCTGTGTCTATGGTTTGGAGGCTCGTCTGAATATGTGGACAGAAAACTATGCCGCCGCCGCTGCTGCTGCTCAGAATGCTATTTCAAATGCTGGTATGACACCGCTGTCAGAGGATGTTGCTCTTGACCCAAGTGCAGGTATGAACACTCCTAATCAGTTCATGTGGTGCTGTAATTTGGTAAAAGAAGATGATGCTGTAAAGTCTGGTATTATAAACTTCACTTCTTGGATGTCAAATCAGACAAGTTTCGGTTATACAGGTCCCGCTACAGGGTTTTTTATGGCTTGTGACAAGAATTTCTATGAACGTATTTCTGATACCGACTGGCGTAAGAAATGGTGGCAGGCTCCTGAGGGTTCTGACTTGCGCAATCAGAAGTCCAAGAATCATATTGAATACTTGACTCCTTCAGATGCAGAGGATATTCCAGAACTTGTTGCCCTTAAATTCCGTCCAGGACAGGGTAATGTTGATGACAATAATGTTGCTTGTGCTGTTGCTATTCCTTTGATGCGTGTTGAGGAGATGTATTTCATTAAGGCAGAGGCTGAGGCCCATAGCAATCCTTCTCAGGGTATTGCTACGCTGACAGACTTCATGACTAAATATCGTGATGCTGAGTATAGCAGCAAGGCTTCTACAGAAGAGGCTGCTATTGATGAGATTATTTTCCAAAAGCGTGTAGAACTATGGGGAGAAGGTCTGCTCTTTTTTGACTACAAGCGTTTGAACATGAGTGTCAACCGTGGTTATAGCGGTACACCTTTCTTTGAGGCACTGCGTCTGAATACTAATGGTCGTCCAGCATGGATGAATCTGGTTATCTCCGTGAGTGAGTATCAGGATAACCAAGCTGTCAACCATTGGAATAATCCTGATCCGTCGGATCTCTATACTCCATGGACTCCAGAGGAATAATTATAAACTTAAACGACAAAGACTATGAACAAAATATTTAAAAGTGCACTGGTTGCCCTTGTTGCTGTAACAGGGTTGACAATGGCATCTTGTGTCAATGAATATGAGTACGATGCTGCTACCAGTGAAGGCTCAAAGGTATACTTCAGCAAGGATTTGGCAGAAACAGTTGACGTATCTTCCGATGAAAGCGAATTTCAGGTGCCAGTCAGCCGTACCAGCACAGACGGAGAATTGACAGTTCCTGTTAGTGTAACGATGAGTGAGGGAAGCATTTTTACTCCTGCCGCCAGCAGTGTGACCTTCGCCAATGGTAGTTCTACTGCTTATCTTACCTTTACATACGATCCAGCAAAGGTAGAATATGGTAAGTACGATGCTATCACTGTAGCAATTACTGATGCTGCCCAGGTTACTACCTATGGTCTTCCTGTTTATTCTTTTAAGGCTGGTAAAACTGAATGGATGAAGATGGATACCAGCAAAGGTAAGGCCTCTTTCCGCGACGATCTAATCGCCTCTCTTTATGGTTTAGATAACTATATATGGGAGGTCGATATTGAGGAAAGTGTAGTTACCAAGAATAAATTCCGTGTAGTAGGGCCTTATGGTCCAACTTCGGGCTTCAAGAAGACTAAATTGTTTGATAGTGAAGATGAGTGGAAGGAGTGCTATAATGATGCTGGTTTGAATGTTGACATGGTAATTGATGCCAGTGACCCCGAACATGTGTGGTTCAGTGCCTTTGACAGCGGCATTACTCTCAATTCTGCTGAAGGTGAAATGTCCTTCTTATCTTTCATCGAGTATTTTATGAAGGTGGAGGGTTTAACAGCCAAGGAAGCATGTGCTAAATATCCAGAGTATTGCGGTAAGTTAGAGGATGGTGTCATCTCTTTCTCTACTCCCCAATCATGTTTATCTACAATTGGCGGTGATGGTTACTACTATGCGAATAGCAAAGGTCTCTTATCTATAGCACTACCAGGTTATGCCATTGGTGATTTCAGCGTCGAGGCTTCTTTCAGTGGAATCTTTACCGATGCTTCAGATAAGGTTTTTGCTGTCACAGAGGTTAAACTGGGCGATGATGCCACGAAAGTCAAGGCTGTTGTGATGTCTGCTGATGTTGATGCTGGTGCTGTTGCTGATGCTATTGCTGCAGGTGAGATAGAAGGTGTAGACATCGTTGATGGTGCAAACAATGTACCTATCCCAGAAGATATGTCTGGTAAACTGCAAGTAATTTTCGTAGTATTGGATGGAAATAAAGTTAAGAATGTTGAAAGTGTTCCGTTTGAGTACTATGGCGGCGGTGCTAATCCTTGGGAGTCATTGGGCGTAGGTTATTATACCGATGACTTTGTTGTTCCATTCTATGGAGATCCTTCATATCCTCCATATACCTACGAAGTAGAGATTGATGAGAGTACAGAAACACCTGGTCTTTATCGCATTAGGAATGCCTACGCTCCTGTTGCTGAGGCTTTCGGTGAGACGGGAGGAGAAAAGGATATCATTATTCATGCAGAGAACCCCAATGGAGTTTATTTCCTGACACAGCCTACTGGTATTGACTTTGGAAGTGGTGAGTACTCTATTGTAAGTTATGGTGGTGATGATGTTGAGTACTTTGGTGAAAAATATGGTGCTACTCCAGAACAGGTTATTGAGGCATTCCCAGAAGATTTCGGAACTCTGAAGGATGGTGTCATTACCTTACCATATTTGACAGCAAAAGACAGTGAAGGAAACATAAGGAAAGACAGTAACGGTGATCCAATAAAGTTCCAAGGTTACCTTTACAGGTCAGATGGTGGAGCTTGGTATTCTTGTACAAACGGTGCCTTTGAACTGGTACTCCCCTCAGCCAATGCTGCCGAGTATCGCTTGAATGGAGGCGCTTCTAATTGCGAGGTTAAGAATCATTTGATGTCAAGCAAGAAGTTGCGTAAATTTATCAAGGTTGCTAAGCCGTTCAAATAAAATAATGATTCATATTATGAGGCGTGGGGACATCAAAGGTTCCCACGCTTCTTATTTTATAGAATAGGGATTCTATGGATGCATGATGTTGAAATAACTCAAAATTCTCTTGGTTTTTTGCTCACTAAATCGTATCTTTGCAAGCAGAATATAATATTGTTGCAACAAATAAAGAAAAATATGAAGAAAAGACTTATACTAACCATGGCGGCACTGATGCTGACGACGGCAACGATATTTGCTGTTCCAGCCAAGCCAGGACTGAAAAAGAAGGTGAAGCAGGTAGACGGAAGTGTTATCGAATTAACTATGCATGGCGACGAGCACTATTCCTTTTATAAAGATGCTACAGGTGCTCCTTTCCAGATAGTGAATGGCTTGGCTAAGAAGATAACACCGGAAGAGGTGACCACTAAGTGGACAGAACGTAAGAAGGCTAATCTGAATAGGGGTACAGTTAATAGCCGTCGTACTAACCGCATCGGTGAGCCTTCGAAATCGACAACAGGTAAACATAAAGGTCTCGTCATTCTTCTTGAGTTTAAAGACGTAAAGTTTTCGGTTCCTGATGTTAAGGAGACTTACCAGCGTGTCTTCAATGAATCAGGCTATAACGAAGGTGGTATGGCTGGTTCTGTACGTGACTACTTCTTAAAACAGAGTTATAATCAATTGACCATTGACTTCGATGTAGTTGGTCCTTACTCGACGGAATCCAACTTAGACAAATATGGCGCTCCAGTCATTAAAGATGGAGAAGAAATAGAACATGATAAGGATGCGCCACGTGCAATGAGTGAGGCTGTTCAGCATGCGATTTCAGAAACATCGCTGAACTTTGCCGATTATGACTGGGATGGCGACGGTGTGGTAGACCAGGTATTCATCATCTTTGCAGGTTACAGTCAGGCACAAGATAATAGTAAAGATGGGGTGAACAAGAATAGCATCTGGCCTCACGAATCTCATTTGATGGGATGGGGTTACAATCTTGCGGGAAAGGATAAAGATGGCAATGAAGTTGCTATCAATACCTATGGCTGTGCCTCAGAATTGATGGACTATGAAGGAACAGAGATGGACGGCATAGGAACGGCTTGTCATGAGTTCTCTCACTGCTTAGGTCTGCCTGACATGTACGATACCGACTATATTGGCGGATATGGCATGGCGACTTGGGATGTCATGGACAGTGGTAGTTATCTTGATGACTCTCGTACACCAGCAGGTTATACTTCTTACGAGCGTTGGTTCTCTGGATGGATGGAACCTAAGGAAATCAAGGGGATGACACGCATTGAAGGCATGAAGCCATTGGCAACAGATCCTGTGGCTTATATACTCTATAATGAGAAAAACAAGAACGAATATTATTTGTTGGAGAATCGCCAGCCTGTGGATTTCGACGGTAAGTTGTTTGGTCACGGAATGCTGATACTGCATGTTGATTATAATGAGAGTGCTTGGACGTCGAATACGGTGAATACTGTGGCTGATCATCAACGCGTAACCATTATCCCTGCCGACAACAATTTTGATTTTACGGAAAAAGGTCTTAAAGGTGATCCAGCGGCTACGCTCTATAACAAGAACAAAGATGGACAATATTTAATGAGCAAGTCTATTGATAATATTACGGAGGACACGGATAACAACACCATCTCTTTTGTTGCGTGCCGTCCGGAGTTGGAAATACCTGTTCCATCTGATGGAGTAGAACAAGAGGGTAGTAATTCTTTTTCTGTGAAGTGGCAGACAGTTACTGGTGCTACAGGCTATGAAATTGAATTGACAACCTTGAACCGTGCATCGAGTGATCCTGCGAAGGCTTTGCAGAATGAGTTCGATTTCAAAGATTGCTATAGCGAAAAAGACGGATACACGGATATCAGTTCGAAGTTAGGTGATTATGGTCTTCCACGCTGGTCTGGATCTAAATTGTACACCTCACCAAATCTGCTGAAGATGGGTACATCAACTAAAACCGGATGGGTGAAAACTGACACATGGAAAGTTCCGCAGTCAACGGATATGACGGTGGTAATGGGTGCCAATGTTGTGAAAGACCCTGTTGATGGCAAAATCTCCATTACCTATCGTAATGAAGGGGAATCTGTATCAACTGCAGGTAAACAAGAAGCGAGTTTCACGGTGACAGCAGATGGTAAACAAGTATTTACTTTTAAGGACATACGTAAGGATTTGTTCTGGCTGGAGATTAATCCCACCAAACAAATGTACTTGAATTATCTGGCTATCTATGATGGTATCTGGACCGCAGAGCAACTTGGCATCAATACGGAATCATCTTCTCGTAGAGCCGGTTCTGAGCCAGAGACGTTTACGACCACAAAGAATAAATATACCTTTACAGACCTGGATACCAGCAAGCGTTTTGTTTATCGAGTACGTGCAGTTGGAGAGGAAAACACCTTCTCCCTGTGGAGTGAGGAGAAGTCTTTCGAATTTGGTACTACTGGAATTGGGTATTTACCAGTTAAGGTTAAAGAGACAGGAAGTGTTCGCTACTTCAACCTGCAAGGACAGGAGGTCAATGGCACAGCCAAAGGCCTTGTCATCCGCAAGCAAGGTGGCGAGACTAAAAAGGTCATGATGAAGTAATCATCATACATGGAGCTAACTGCTCAGATATTACGTGAATGGTTCGGACAGTTCAATGCGCGTTATTTCGGCAATGAACTGCCCGAACCTCGTTTTATAGTCAACAAAGCACGTCACCTGTTGGGACAGTTCTCTTGTAAGAAGGTGCGCCAAGGGTTATTTCGTGGCTATAAGACAGTCGGCTATACCATTAAGGTAAGTGAGTATTATGATTTGTCGGCGCATGAATACCAATCAACACTGCTCCATGAGATGATACATTTTTATATTACGTACGCGCGCGCGAGGGATACTTCTGCACATGGAAAGATTTTCCGACAGTGGATGCAACGGTTGAATAAAGATGGATGGAATATCACTGTTAGTTCCAAGACCGATCGCTATGCTATCCGTCAACAGCCTACGGACGTTCAGTATCTCCTTCTTGCCCTCAAGACAAAGGATGACAAGTACTTCCTTTCAGTAGTAAACCCTTCTTATCGGAAATATATAGAACGTCAACTGACTCTCTCGTCTGTCATCACAGTCCATCATTGGTTCATCAGTAAAGATGCAAAATATGCCAAATGGTCAAAGGTGCGCAGTTTACGCGGCAAACGTATTACGAAGTTTGAATATGAGTCTTTTCTGACACAATAAAGGCAAAATAAGGCATTTTTCTAAATAATTTTATCTAAAGCGCAAATTTTAACTAAATTTCATTGCCATTTTAAAAAATAATATTATCTTTGTAGCAGATTAATTCACTTTTATTCACTAAAAAGATTTCGATTATGAAGAAAATGATGATGATTGCTGCTATGATGCTCATGAGTGTCGGCGCATTTGCTCAAGGTTCAGTTGGAACTTTTACCATTAAGCCAATGGTTGGAATGACTCTTTCTACTATTACTGGTGGAAATCTGGACATGAAGGTTGGTCTCGCTGCTGGTGCTGAAGTTGAGTACGTTTTGGCTCCTCAGTTCAGTCTGACTGGTGGTCTGCTCTATTCTATGCAGGGTGCAAAGGGTAATTCAAACAATGTTGATATTACTTACAATCTGGATTACATTAATATTCCTATCCTTGCTAACTACTACATTATCCCAGGTCTTGCTATCAAGGCAGGTCTGCAACCAGGCTTCAAAGTTCGTGGAAAGGTTAAGGAAGAAGCTAATGGTCAGAAATATGAAGGTGACATCAATGGTGGAAAGTCTGTTGACTTCTCTATTCCTTTCGGTATTTCCTATGAGTTCTCAAGTTTCGTGATTGACGCTCGTTATCAGTTGGGTCTGACTAACATCTTTGATGGTGGCAGCAGCAAGAACAGCGTATTCTTGTTCTCAGTAGGATATAAGTTTGGACTTTAATCAAGACTTAAAACATACCATTAAACATGCGCTCCCTCAATGGGGGCGCATTGTTTTTAATGACATGAATCAAGAAAAATATACATTCTAATGAAAATTTTAACGATTTTTTATTGTCAGTTAAAAAAATTACATTATCTTTGCACCGAAATTAATTTACTTTTATTCACTAAAAAGGAAATGATTATGAAAAAAATGATGATGATCGCTGCTATGATGATTGCAGCAGTTAGTGTTAACGCACAGAATGAGGTAGGTCAGTTGACTCTGATGCCTAAGGCCGGTATTAATATCTCTTCTATTACTGGAGACATCTTATACGAGAAGAAGGCTAAAGTAGGTCTCGTAGCTGGTGTTGAGGCTGAGTATGGTATTGCAGAGAACTTCGGTCTTGCTTTTGGTGTTTTGTATTCTATGGAAGGTGCTAAGGCAAAAGCTGGTAAGGCTGGTGGAGAAGGTGAGATTGGTCTTGCTTTGGTTGATGCTAATTACAATCTTGACTACATCAACATCCCCATCTTGGCACAGTTCTATCCGATTAAGGGTCTTGCTATCAAAGCTGGTATCCAGCCCGCATTCAATGTACGTCACAAGATCTCTGGAGATGGTGATAAAGCAGATATAGAGGGTGTTAAGAGTTTCAACTTCTCTATTCCTGTAGGTCTGTCTTACGAGTATCAGAGCTTCGTACTGGACGCTCGTTACAACATTGGTGTTACCAAGCTCTTCAAGGATATTGATGAGGGTCGCAACAGCACCTTCTCAATCACTATTGGTTACAAGTTCGCTCTCTAATTTAATTTAGATACAATAAATAAGTGCGCTCCCCAAAAGGAGCGCATTTTTTTATTGGTTTTAATGTTTGTCAAAGATCATGTCATGATTTGACAAGGTTTGTGTCAAGCGGTTGACACGTTTTGTGTCAATGCATGAAACGATCTGTGTCAAACGTATGATACACTTTGTGTCAAGGTATGGCACAAGTGATGGGAAGCATCCTTTTGTTTAGTAAAAGAGTAGTAATCCCGCTATTGCACAATAGCAAATCATGCGGATAGGGTTGATTTTCAGATAGCCAGTACCGAAGGCTGTTGCAATGAATAAGGCTATACTGATATAGAACTGCCATGAAGGTGGCAGCGGCAAGCAGTCCAACAACAACTGGGCGAAGTCCCATGAAGACAGACTGTACGGAATGAGTGTTCATATACTTCATGAACATCTTGCTAATGAGAATCATCAGTATTAAGGAAGGAAGTATCAGAGCGAAGGTTGCTGTCGCCGAACCGAGGATAGCAAGGGGAGTACTATAGCCTGCATTGATAATAGCCGTATAGCCGCAATAGGTAGCGGAATTGATACCGATGGGTCCTGGTGTCATCTGTGAGATGGCTACGATATCAGTGAATTCCGAAGCAGTCATCCAATGCCAGTGTTCCACCGTCTCGTTCTGTATCAATGACAACATGCCGTAGCCTCCTCCGAATCCGAAAAGACCTATCTCAAAGAATGTGACAAACAGATACAGAAATATCATACAGTACTCCTCCCATTATTCTCATAGTTCCCCAGTTTCCCATAAATATACCCTCCTATTCCTGCCGCAATAATCACCCAGATAGGTGATACGCCTAATAGCCATATCAGCAGTGCCGACACAACAGGAATCCATATTGTAAACCAGTTTAGTTGTGCGCGCTGGGCGAGACGGAAGGTTGGTACAGCTATCAAGGCAACGACAGCAGGACGAATACCCTTAAACATCGCAGCAATGACGCGATTGTCCTCAAACTGATGGAAGAAGATAGCGATGGCAAGGATAATCAGGAAAGAGGGTAGGGCTGTACCAAAAGCAGTAGCAATGGCCCCGGGAGTTTTTCTGAGTTTATAGCCGATGAAGATAGCCGTATTGATGGCAAATACACCAGGACAACTTTGTGCAATGGCTATCAGGTCTAGCAACTCCTCCTTGTTAATCCATTTGTGGCGGTTGACCACCTCTTCCTCTATCAAAGGAATCATGGCATATCCACCACCGAGGGTGAACATGCCAATCTTAAAGAAGGTCCTGAAGGATTCCCAGTAGATATTAGTCATGGGGCTGGGTTTACTGGGCTTGATGGGCTTCCACCCACTTACGGGCATTGACAAACGCTTCTATCCATGGAGTTACCTCATCCATACGGCGCTGCTCAGGATACCAAGCGCACTGCCAGGGGAAGAAGGCACGTTCCAGGTGAGGCATCATACATAAGTGACGACCGTCTTCAGAACAGATACCTGCCACATCATAATCGGAACCGTTGGGGTTGGCAGGATAACCATGATAATTGTATTTCGCAATGACATTGTAAGCACTCTCTGATTCTGGGAGATGGAACTTTCCTTCTCCGTGAGCTACCCACAAACCAAGTTTATTACCACTCAGACTGCCGAACATCACACTGTTGTTCTGTGGGATGGATAACGTGATGAACTCGCTTTCAAATTTATGGCTGTCGTTATGTAACATCTTGGCACCTTTCGCACCAGTCAGTCCGAGTTCGACCATTAACTGGCAACCGTTACAGATACCCAATGAAAGGGTGTCTTTACGGGCATAGAATTTGTCGAGAGCTTCTTTAGCCTTAGGGTTATACAAGAAAGCACCAGCCCATCCCTTGGCAGAGCCGAGTACGTCACTATTGGAGAAACCACCACAGAAAACAATTAGATTGATGTCCTCCAATGTCTCGCGACCAGTGATTAGGTCTGTCATCATCACATCTTTTACGTCGAAGCCTGCCAGATAGAGCATGTAGGCCATTTCGCGCTCACCATTAGTACCTTTCTCACGGATGATAGCAGCCTTCGGAGTACTCTGAGAACTCTGAGTTCTCCGAGGCTTCAACCCATACTGAGCAAGCGTACCCGTGAAGTCGCGATTGAATTTCATCTCCAATGGCTGTTTCTTGTAGTTCTCATAACGTTCTTTAGCCTTGCCATTGAAACTCTGTTTGCGGTCCAATAAATAGGAGGTCTTGTACCAGATATCGCGCAGGGCATTGATATCAAAGGTTGTCTCACTTGTTGCGTCTGAGTCGCAACCTGCAGGACAAACTACCACTATTTCACGACTGTCCTCTACGGGATAACCAATCTTAGCATAGCCTACGCCACATTCCTCCATGAACTCCTTGAATTCAAACTTGTGATCGTCGCTGACCTCAATGACAACACCAGGGTTCTCAGCAAACAAAGTCTTAACGATATCACCATCAGTGCAGAGATCGTGCAAGTTGATGTGCAAACCACCCTTTGTGTTGGCGAAGCACATCTCCAAAAGGGTCGTAATCAAACCACCTGCCGAAATATCGTGACCAGCAATGATCCACCCTTTCTCTATCATCTGTTGAATAGCCATAAAGGCATCGGCAAAGTACTCAGCATTCTTTACTGTTGGTACATCGCTTCCCACTTTGCCTAAACTTTGGGCAAAGGCAGAGCCGCCCAGACGCTGCTCATCGAAGGAGAAGTCGATATGATATAGCGAGCAGTTCTTGTCGTTTTTCACAATAGGACTTACAACCTTGCGGATATCTGACACCTCGCCACCTGCGCTGACGATAACGGTTCCTGGAGAGATAATCTTCTCACCGTTGGGATATTGCTGACTCAACGAAAGGGAGTCTTTTCCAGTCGGAACATTGATATGTAGGTCGCAGCAGAAATCACTTAATGCTTTCACACCGGCGTAAAGACGAGCATCCTCACCTTCCTGTGAACGACAGGGCCACATCCAGTTGGCAGAGAGTGACAAGGACTCCATGCCGTCGGCGAGAGGTGCCCATACGATATTTGTAAGTGCCTCAGCAACAGAAAGAACAGAACCTGCAGCGGGATCGGCTAATCCTGCCTGTGGTGCATGACCTATAGCAGTGGCAATACCTTTGCGTCCACGATAATCAAGAGCAACGACACCGCAGTCGCTCAATGGCAATTGTATCTCACCCTGACACTGTTGACGGGCAATCTTACCTGTCACAGATCGGTCTACTTTGTTAGTCAGCCAGTCTTTGCAGGCAACAGCTTCCAGTTGAAGAACTCGCTCTAGATACTCATTCAGTTTTTCAGAATAATCTGAGTAATCTGAATAATCTGAGTATTTAGAATAACTCACATTTTCATACTTTCGTTCTACGGTATTGTCACGCATGATGGTTTTCGGAGAATGACCAAACATTTGGGCAACATCAAGATCGAAAGGCTTCACACCGTCTCCTTGCTTGAAAGAGAAGTGCGCGTCTCCTGTCGTTTCGCCGACGACGTACATCGGGGCGCGTTCACGCTCGGCAATCTTTTGAACATGCTCAATATGCTTTTCATCAATGAGTAGACCCATGCGTTCCTGACTCTCATTGGCTATGATTTCCTTAGAACTCAGCGTCTTGTCACCGATAGGCAGTTTTGTCATATCGATTTCACCACCGCATTCTTCTACCAACTCTGACAGACAATTAAGATGTCCTGCTGAACCGTGATCGTGAATGGATACTATAGGATTGGTATCTTCCTCACAAAGGGCGCGGACAAGGTTGTAGGCACGCTTCTGCATCTCAGGGTTAGCACGCTGGATAGCATTCAGCTCAATACCATTGCTATAGCGACCTGTATCCACAGAGGATACGGAACCACCACCTAATCCGATGCGGTAGTTGTCACCACCGACAACCACAACTTTGTTGCCTGCCTGTGGCTCTTTCTTTAAACAATCACGCTTGGTGCCATATCCTACACCGCCTGCCAGCATGATCACTTTGTCATAGGCATATTTCTCTTGTCCTTCTTGATGTTCAAATGTCAGCACGGAACCCGTAATCAGCGGCTGACCGAACTTGTTTCCGAAATCAGATGCACCATTAGAAGCCTTGATGAGTATCTGTTCTGGCGTCTGATAAAGCCATTGGCGAACAGGAAGGATATCTTCCCAGTCGCGACCTCCATCAATTCTCGGATAGGCTGTCATGTAGACGGCAGTACCTGCGATAGGCCAAGATCCGACACCACCGCCCATACGGTCGCGAATTTCACCTCCTGTTCCTGTAGCGGCACCATTAAAAGGCTCTACCGTTGTCGGGAAATTATGCGTCTCAGCTTTCAATGAGATAACACTCTCAATGTCCTTGATGCGGAAATAATCGCTAGTCGACTGGTCGGCTGGAGCAAATTGCTCTACAATAGGGCCTTGTGCAAAAGCGACATTATCTTTATAGGCAGAGAGAATTTTGTTGGGATTCTCTTGAGTTGTCTTCTTGATCATAGCAAACAGACTTGATTCCATCTCTTTGCCGTCTATGATGAAGGTACCACCGAAAATCTTATGACGGCAGTGCTCGGAGTTAATCTGGGCAAAGCCAAAAATCTCGGAGTCTGTAAGAGGACGACCGTTTTCTTTCTCTATCTTGTGCAGGTACTCAATCTCCTCAGGAGAAAGTGCAAGACCTTCCTGCTCGTTGTATTCCTCCAGATTGTCAACATATTTAATAGGCTCCGGTTGGATGTTGATAGTGAAAATATCCTGATTTAATCCTTTGTACATACGTTGCAGCATGGGGTCGTGTTCTGCGTCCTCTGACTCTACAGGAAAGTATTCCTCAATACGCTGAATACCTTTCAGTCCCATGTTTTGTGTAATCTCAACGGCATTGGTTGACCATGGGGTTACCATCTCCCGGCGTGGACCTACATAGTAGCCTTCCAGTGCATTTTTGTCTAATAGTTCTGCCTCTCCATAGAGCCAACAGAGTTCGTTTACTTCTTCCTGATTGAGTGAATGATCTGCCTGTGTGGCAATCACGCTCTTTTGCGGTGTCTTGAAAAAGAGAATCATATTCTTTACTTTATTAATTTTTAATTTGCATGCAAAGGTACGAATAAGTGAGCGAAAAGCCAAATTTTATTTGGATTTTTCCGAACGATAATACCTTCGATTGGAACAATCAAAGGAAGTCAATATTTTTAATATATCTGTACAAGATGCATATCTAACCATAGTTAAAATAACCTAAATGAAAGCGAGTTTTAGTGGGAATGGGAGTCTTATCATTATCTTTGCAAAAACAATTCATGTTTAATTAAAAGGAGTTGATAATGAGAAAGAATGTTTCTTTGATAGTTTTAGCAGTATCTGCTATGCTACTTGCAAGTTGTTCGTCCAAGAAAGAGTTACTGGCATGCCAAGAGGAGAATAAGGCATTGCAGACTAACTATACGGACACAAAAGAGAAATTGGCTGCAGCTTCTGCGCGTGTGGCAAGTCTTGAACAGCAATTAGCTCAGGAGGAGAAGGCAAACAAGGCTTTACAGAGTGCACTTGACAAGAGTCTTACCAATGCCAACCAAAATAATATAAGTATTGAGAAATTGGTGGATCAGATTAATGAATCAAATAAGTATATCCGCCATCTTGTAGAAGTGAAATCGAAGAGCGACTCACTGAACATGGTGTTAACTAATAATCTGACTCGTTCTCTTTCTAAGGAAGAATTGAAAGAGGTGGATGTGCAAGTGTTGAAAGGAGTTGTGTATATCTCTTTGGCTGATAATATGCTCTATAAGAGTGGATCGTATGAGATTAACGAACGAGCCTCTGAGACACTCTCCAAGATTGCCAAAATCATCAAGGACTATAAGGACTATGACGTGCTGATTGAAGGTAACACGGACAATGTGCCTATCAAACGTGAGAATATCCGTAACAACTGGGATCTTTCTTGTCTTCGTGCTTCCAGCGTCGTACAGGCTTTGCAGAATGACTATGGCGTAGACCCGAAGCGTCTTACGGCTGGTGGACGTGGTGAGTATAACCCCTTACAGCCTAATACGACCGAAGTGGGCAAGCAACGTAACCGCCGTACACAAATTATCATCACACCGAAGCTTGATGAGTTCATGGAGTTAATTGGACAGGCTCCTGACGAGAATTAAATATATTATAATAAGGTGTATGTAGTTCGGACTGTTGATTTATGTCAACTGTCCGAACTTTTTTTATGTTTTATTGAAAATTTTCCGCAAAAATATTTGGGAATTCAGAAAATGTTCGTACCTTTGCATCCGCTTTCGCTCAATTTTTGGGTGTTGGCATATGAAGAAGGAGTTCTTTGATATATTTCCATAAGACAGAGAAGAAG
>CADCEW010000083.1 GCA_902800585.1 uncultured Prevotellaceae bacterium | reverse complement strand
CCATGCGTATCCGTCTCGTTCTGCACACGGAACAGACGAATCTTCTCGTTGGAGAAGGCATCAATCTCTTGGGTATATTGTGGATAGACACGCTCGATAGTCACATCGATATTCGACTGACCAGAACAGAGCCATACGTCTCCGACATAGACATTCGTTAAGACAACATCACCCACCATCATAGTATAAGGACCACCTGCCTTCATCGCAGGAAGGTCGGCACGGAAATGTCCATTGGCGTCTGCCACTGCGGCTACCTGATATTTGTTCATGCGGATGATGATCTTCTCACCAGCATCCGCTTTTCCCCATACAGGAACAGGTTTTCCACGTTGGACTACCATGCCCGATTGGAATAACTGTGGAAGAACAACCTTTGCCTCGGCAAAGAGAACAACACAAAACACGAAAGCGATAAAACTGATGAGTCGTTTCATAATCATATCAAAAAATAGTTCGTCAATTGTTTGGCAAATTTAGGGAAAAAAGCCGATGAAACGGAAAAAAACAGCGTTTTTTTTCATGATGACACAAAAATAACAAATATTTGTAACATTCAGAGACGACAATTTCTAAATAAATCATTATTTTTGCAACTAGAATATCAAAGAAATGACAGAATTAAGTTCACAGAAAGTTTCTTTCGGAGAGAAAGTAGGCTATTCGCTGGGAGATGTCGCTGCCAATCTGGTGTTCCAGATTATGATGATCTTCCAGTTGAAGTTCTATACCGATGTCTTTGGTCTGGAAGGAGCTGTGGCTGGTTCTGTTTTCTTGATAGCCTGTTTGTTTGGCGCCTTCTTTGACCCGCTGGTGGGTGTCATCTGTGACCGCACTACGACGCGTTGGGGAAAATATCGCCCATGGGTGTTATGGACAGCGCTCCCGTTCTGTGTCTTTTATATCCTTGCCTTCTACAACCCAGGTATTGAGGAAAAAGGTTTGGTGGCGTTGTATGCTACTGTCTCCTATATCTTATTGATTGTCTTATACGCTTTCAACAGCATCCCCTACTCTTCTTTAGGTGGTGTGATGACAGGCAATATCAAGGAGCGTACGAGCATCAATGCCATCCGTTTTATCGCTGTGAGCCTTGCCCAGTTCTTCGTACAAGGACTGACCCTTCCGTTGGTGAATAAGTTCAGTGGGGAAGAAAGAAACATGCAACAAGGATGGACCACGACGATTACATTATTCGCTTTGGTGGCTTTTGTCTTCCTCGTGATTACCTTCCTCTCCACCCGAGAGCGTATTCAGCCGCCTCCCACTCAGCAAAAGAACTTACGGGAAGATATTCACAGCACGATATCCAGCATCCCCTGGCGTTGTATGTTCGTATTAGTGCTGTTTATCTTCATCACTTCCTCCATGTGGGGAACATCGATGAATTTCTATTTCCAGCATGATATTGACCAACAGTCACTCTATGATTTCTTAGGAAAGTTAGGACTGACAGACCCGCATCACGAGAAGACGGGACTATGGACTGTTATTCTGGGTTCATTCCATCTCATCGCCTATAGCCCATCGGACGCCTACTTCATCGGCTTCTCCTTGTTTAACATGACCAATGCTGTCGTTCAGTTATTGGGTATCATGTTCTTGTCGCAGTATCTAGCCAACAAGTACGGGAAGAAACAGACATATATGGTGTGCCTGACATTGACGGCCATCTTCACAGCTATGTTCTATCTTCCTTCACCAGTAGACGTCAGTTTCATCTTCGGACTGTGTATCTTTAAGTCTTTGGCGTATGCTTCCTGTGTCCCTTTGTTGTGGGCGATGATAGGAGATGTTGCCGACCATGTGGAATATGTGAATCATCGACGTGCCACGGGCTTCTGTTTCTCTGGCATCTCTTTTGCCTTGAAAGCAGGACTTGGCTTGGGGGGCGCGTTGGCAGGCCTGATACTCTCCTGTTTCGGATATGAGTCTGGGCAAATCAGCGTTCAGTCTTCAAGTGCGATGGAAGGCATTCGACTCGTCAGTTCCATCGTGCCGGCCATCCTCTTTGGCATCGGCGTGATAGTACTGCTGTTCTATCCAATTACGAAGACCTATAATGAGAACATGCAGGCAGAGTTATATGCTCGCCGACGTACTGAATCATCATGATATAAACAAAATAAATAGTATTCACTTTAAAAACTACTGACTATGGCAAAATTACCACGTTATCTTTTCCCGAGTGATTACATGGCTGACCCTTCAGCCAATGTGTTTAACGGAAGATTGTATGTCTATCCCAGCCACGACTGGGACGCAGGCGAGTGTTTCGACGATGATGGTGGTCACTTCCAGATGAAGGACTATCATGTATTGTCTTGGGATGATGTCGAGAACGACGAGGCTACCGATCATGGTGTGATTCTCGATGTCAAGGATGTGCCCTGGGCTGAGAAGCAGATGTGGGACAATGATGTCGTTGAAAAAGACGGCAAGTACTATCTTATCTTCTCTGCAAAAGGCTATGATGGCGTCTTCCATCTGGGTGTCGCTGTTGCAGACAAGCCGGAAGGTCCTTTCGTTCCTCAGGCACAGCCTATCCGCGGTTCTTTCTCTATCGACCCCTGTATGTTCAAGGACGATGATGGAAAGATATACTGCTACTTCGGAGGTCTCTGGGGCGGACAGCTTCAGTGGTGGCGCACTCTCTATCATGGCTTTGCTCCTATCCCTGGCAAGTATGGTGATGACAATGGTCTCATTGACCTCGGACCTGCTCCTGATCACAAGACACAGCTCTTTGCGAAGCCTGATGCACCTGCCGTTCCCAGCAATGTGGTCCTCATGAGCGACGATGTGATGCAGTTTGCAGAGGCTGCACGTCCTGTTATCATTCTGGATAAGAATGGCGAGCCTTTGAAGGCAGGCGATCCTCATCGTTTCTTCGAGGCATCATGGATGCACAAGTACAAGGGTAAGTACTATTTCAGTTATTCTACTGGTGACAGTCACTTCCTCTGCTATGCTATCGGTGACAATCCTTATGGACCATTCACCTATCAGGGAGTCATCTTAGAGCCTGTTGTGGGTTGGACGACACACCACAGCATCGTGGAGTTCAAGGGACAGTGGTATCTGTTCTATCACGACTGTGTTCCTTCCAATGATATCACCCACCTCCGCAGCCTGAAGGTTCAGCGCCTGTTCTATAACGAGGATGGTACTATCCAGAAGGTGATTAACGAATAACTGTTAGATGATAAGTGTTTGCAGGTGGTGAGGGGCGAAAACTTCCTGTGCCACTTGCAACAACTGTTCTGAAGTAATGGCATCGATACTCTGCAGAAGGGTGTCGATGTCTCTTTCTTTATCATAATGCAGGAAACTCTTGGCGAAGTCGAGGGCAAACTGCTCACGGTTGTCACAGGCGATGGCTATCTGTCCTTTCAGTTGGCGTTTGGCTGCCTGTAACTGGCGTTCTGACAGGGGATGTTGCATGACACGATCTAATTCGTGGTGTACAAGACGCAGACAGCGTTTCACGTCATGATGGTCGCAACCGAAATAAACCGACCAGCAGCCTGTATCACTATAACTGGCCATCGAACTCTCCACTGTATATACCAAGCCATGCTTCTCCCTTAACGAGAGATTCAGACGGGCATTCATTCCTGGTCCTCCAAGGATGTTATTCAACAGGTAGAGGGGCATGCGGCGAGGGTCGTTATAGTCATAGGTGCGACAGCCTATCATCACATGGGCTTGATGATGCTGGCTGTTAGCTGTTGGCTTTTGGCTGTTAGCTGTTACTTCTTGTAATGTCGGAGCATCGTTGTTCCGTGACTCCGTCGTTCCATAATCCTTATTCTCCAGCATCCTCACCAGTCGTTTGAAGTCCACATCTCCGTAGGCGAAGAAGATGGCATTATCAGGACGATAATAGCGAGCGGTAAAGGACTTTGCGTGTTGTGACGTGAAGGTCTTGACGCGTTCTCGTGTACCTAATATATTATGTCCTAAGGGATGATTCTGAAAGAGCAAATTCTCGAATTCATCGTAGATCAGTTCGGCAGGCGAATCGTTATAACTCTCGATTTCATCGCAGATAACATCTATCTCGTGGGCTATTTCCTGCTTAGGATAATCGCTATGGAAGACGATGTCCGTCAACAGGTCAACAGCACGTGACAGGTGTTCTTTCTGGATAGCTGCATAAAAGATGGTGTCTTCCTTGTTGGTGAAGGCGTTCAAGTCGCCACCGACACTCTCTAAGCAGTTGAGAATCTGAATGGAAGAACGCTTCTGGGTACCTTTGAAGGTGACATGTTCACAAAAGTGAGCAACACCCTCTTCTCCCTTCTCCTCATGGCGTGAGCCGACATTGACACCTATACCGCAATAAATTATGGGTGATGAAGAGGGCAGGTGGATGATACGGAGCCCGTTTTGAAGTGTATGAATATTGTATTTCGCCATAATTAAGTGCAAAGGTACAAAATAATTGAGAATTGAGAATTGAGAATTGAGAATTATTTCTTATCTTTGTACTCAAAACTCTAAGTATGCGAAAAGTAATAGGAATTGGAGAAACGGTGCTGGATATCATCTTTCGTGATGGACAGCCTATCAGTGCTATCCCTGGAGGGAGTGCGTATAACGCCATTGTGTCGTTGGGACGAAGTGGTGTCAAGGCAAGTATGATCAGTGAGACAGGTAATGACCGAGTGGGAAAGATGATTACTCATTTTCTGGAAGAGAACGGTGTGGATGCCTCGTATATCCATGTCTATCCAACGTCAAAGTCCCCTATCTCCCTTGCCTTCCTGAATGAACGGAATGATGCGGAGTATATCTTCTACAAGGATCATCCCAACGACCGCATCGAATATGTTTATCCTGATATCTATCCCGATGATATCGTACTTTTCGGCAGTTATTTCGCCTTGAATGCCGTCATCCGCCCACAGGTATATGCATTCCTGGACTATGCCCGCCAACGTGGTGCCATCCTCTATTATGATGTTAACTTCCGCTCTTCTCATCGTGATGAAGTGATGAAGATCACACCGAATCTCTTAGAGAACCTTGAATTGGCTGACATCGTTCGTGGTTCATCAGAGGACTTTGAGATACTCTTCAAGCAAAATGATGCTGATGCCATCTATCAGTCACAGATATCTTTCTATACTAAGAAATTTATCTATACACGTGCTGCAGAACCTGTCGAGTTGAGGGCTGACGGAGGATTCCAGAAACAGTATCCTGTGTCACCGATAGAGACGGTTAGTACCATAGGTGCAGGAGATAACTTCAATGCAGGCATCGTCTATGGAATGATCAAGAATGGTATCACCCGCCATGAGATAGACAACGGTCTGACGGAAGCGCAATGGGACGGAGTGATACAGAGTGGCTTACAGTTCTCTGCCGAGTGCTGCGGTAGCATTAACAATAGTGTGTCTGTGGAATTTGGCAATAAGCAGAAGAAGGAACTGGAGGCAGCATTAGCAGCAATGGAAGAATAAAACAAATAAGATAAGAACATGCAGGAAATTACGAACAAAATCTATTATGTAGGTGTCAACGACCGTAACAAAACGTTGTTTGAGGGTTTGTGGCCCTTACCCTATGGCGTGAGTTATAACTCGTATCTCATTGACGATGAGAAGGTGTGTCTGATAGATACCGTTGAAGTGGACTTTTTTACCCAATTCATCGAGCATATCCATGAGGTGATAGGCGATCGCCCCGTCGATTATCTGGTCGTCAACCACATGGAACCTGACCATAGCGGCTCTATCGCCCTCATCAAGAAATACTATCCTCATATTCAGATTATCGGCAACAAGAAGACTTTCCAGATGATGGAAGGCTTCTATGGCATCCAGGATGGCACTGTGGAAGTGAAAAACGGCGATTCCATCGAGTTAGGCAGTCATACCTTGAACTTTGTACTCACCCCGATGGTACACTGGCCAGAGACAATGGTAACCCTCTGTGGCAGTGTCCTCTTCAGTGGTGATGCCTTTGGCTGTTTCGGTGCCTTGAACGGTGGTATCATCGATGAGCAAATCAACTGCGATGCGTTCTGGTTAGAGATGATACGCTATTATTCCAATATCGTAGGCAAATATGGCACACCCGTCCAAAATGCGCTCAAGAAACTGGAAGGCGTGAAACTCGACTATATCTGTGCCACCCACGGTCCCGTATGGCACCAGTATATCGATAAAGTAGTGGCAGAATACGACCGCATGTCAAAATATGAGACAGAACCAGGTCTCGTCATCTGCTATGGTACCATGTATGGCAATACAGAGCGTGCCGCTGAGGTCATTGCCCGTGCAGCCTCCGAGGCTGGTGTGAAGAACATCGTGATGTATAATGTCTCGAAGACACATCATTCTTATATCATCCGTGATGTCTTCCGCTACAAAGGACTGATTGTAGGTGCTCCTACCTATAACACTGCCCTCTATCACGAGATGTGGGCGAGCAAGGCAGTCAGTGAGATTGCCCGTTGGAATGAGGAAAAACTGCACTACGAACCTGTCGGCGAACCTGTCGAAATCAAGCAGAGTCTCACGCCCGAGACCAAAGCCGCCTGCGAAGCCTTAGGACGAGCCATGGCAGAACGTTTGAAAGGTTAATATGAAAAGGATTCTTCTATTCACAATAGGTCTGGTCATGAGCATAGATATTTTTGCTCAGGATAAGATCGAGACAACAATTAGTGGTGATATCGTGAGCAGTTATATCTGCCGTGGACTGAAGATGGGTAACGTGTCTATACAGCCGACATTAGGAGTTTCCTACAAAGGTCTGTCGTTAATCGCCTGGGGCAGTGTGGGATTCAACTCTGACGACATGAAGGAGCTTGACCTGTCACTGGGGTATACCATCGGGAAACTGAATATTGGCATCACCGACTACTGGTTCAGTAAGATGGACGGTGGAGATCCTGACGGCCGCTACTTCAGGTACAATGCACACAGCACAAACCATGTCTTTGAGGCAAACATCGGGTATAACTTTGGCTTTACCTCGCTCCAGTGGTTCACGTATTTTACAGGAAACGACTATAAGGCTGACGGCAAGCGAGCCTACAGCAGCTACATGGAAATAACTGTCCCATTCAAGCTCTCTAAAATGAAATGGACTGCCACTGGTGGTATTGTTCCCTTCACCTCTGGTCTGTATGCTACAAACGGCTTTGCCGTTACCAACCTGTCGCTGCGGGCAACGAAGGACATCAAAGTAACCGATTCATTCTCCATACCCATCTTCGGACAGGTGGTTGCTAACCCCTGTTCGCAAAAGGCATACTTTATTCTGGGATTTACGCTGAAGCCGTAATCTCCCTCCTCGCTCCTCCCAATGCCTTCTATGCTTCATTCCAGTATCTGTTTAGGGGGTATTCCAGTATCTCCTATGAGGTAAGGGAGGCTTTAGTAACAACGTTAGAAGGCTTTAGCGTAAGTGATAGAAGGCACTCCGACGGATGAGGTGACATTTTTTAGCTTTGACAGTTTGACAGTTTGACAAATAACAGATAACAGTTTTCAAAATCGATTTATAAGATTTCAGTATTTCAGATTTCAGTTTCGATTTTTGATTCTCAAAACTTGCTCACTGCTAAGACTAAAATATTTATATTTATATATTATTATATATATATTATATATATAATAAAAATTGTAATCAAGTTTTTTCTTGGAATTCAAGAAACTGTTATCTGTTATCTGTAACGCAATTTCATAAACTGTCAACTGTCAAAACTGTCAAAATCTCTGTGTTATTGAGATTCTGAAAACAGAGACTACTATCCGTAAACTGAAATCTGAAATACTGAAATTACTGAAATCGTTCCTTATTATTCTTTTAAAAACAACGTGTTTTTGAGGTGAAAACAGCCTCTTTTTGATGTGAAAACACGCTACTTTCACATCGAAAATGATATGTTTTCAACCTATTTTTACCCATTTTTATGTCAAAAATCAGAAGTAACTGTCACTACTGCCACTTCGGGATGCCCATAAACAGGGAGTTTGTGACAGTAGTGGCAGTTGTGACAGTAAAAAAATTTTTGGTAATAATATAGAAGTTGGCACAAATTGCTTATAAAAATGAGCTGTCAAGCGAAGAAGAGACGTGGTCTGAATACTGTGGGGATAAGGAGATGACGGTCATTGCGTGATAGGATGTTGTAGGTCAACCTCGAAGTGCAAGAAACCGTTCTACGGCATGACGGATACTGAGGAGTCCGAACTCCTCTGGATGAATGTCTTTGATAGGTATCCACAGGCAGTCTGCGGCATCGTCGGCAGCTTGTACCTTACAATCGTTGGAGACATGGACCAAGAAGTCCATATCAATGGTGTGGACGCCGAGACCACTATACATATAGACATTGGGACTGGAATAGAGATATTCCATGTTATCAATATCAAGGCCTGTCTCTTCTTTGATCTCACGCCGCATACCTTCCTCTGCCGTCTCATACATATCCACGAAACCGCCTGGCAGGTCAAGGGTGCCCTTGGCTGGTTCTTTGGCACGACGCACCACTAACAGTTCTTCCCTGTCGTTGACGATAAGGGCAGCGGTGGCAGCACAGGGGTTGGCATAATAGACGAAGCCGCAGTCCTCACAGCGCTTGCTTTTGAAGTTGTTGATGACAAAATGCTTACTGCCACAGATGGGGCAGTAAGCAAATTTCTCTAAGGGGTGTTCTTTTACCATGAGTCCGTTCTAAAGGGGAACAAAGGCAGGTTGCCTCCGTTCTTGACATTACCTATCTGGAAGTTCTTGAAGCAATAACGTACTGCAACGGGGTTCTTGACCTTGGGGGAGGTAATAGCAATCGCCTCGTCCCAGTAGCCACCGCCTGGTTGCCAGAAGTGTTTAGCCTCAGCAGGATAGAACACCTTGTCGGCACCTGCGATCTCAAAGCCCTGCATCTGCTCAAAGGGAGCATCACACCAATAGTTATCCTGTGTATGGATAAGAATGGTGTCGCCCTTGATAGTCATATCCTTATACGACGAGCTCTTATACTGGACCGTCTCATAGCCATAGTCACGATGTAATGCCGTAAAGGCAAGACGCTCACCAACAGGTTGTTTCTGGGTAGGATGTATCTGGGAGTACTCATACGGATAGACGAGGTCGTTGGTGCATATCAGGGAACTGTTAGGGATGATCTGGGAAGCCTTGTACTGCTGTTCACGCAACAACGCTCCACTGATGGCGTTGACATCACCGTCATCATACGCCCAAGGGGCTATCTCCACAAAGTAGAAAGGTATCTCACCGAGTTTGAACTGACTGCGCCACTGGTCC
>CADCEW010000082.1 GCA_902800585.1 uncultured Prevotellaceae bacterium | reverse complement strand
AAAAAAGGCCTTAGATGATTTTCTAAGGCTTTTTTAGTGGACCAGACAGGGCTTGAACCTGTGACCTCCAGATTATGAGTCTGTTGCTCTAACCAACTGAGCTACAAGTCCAATTCGAGGTGCAATGCTTCGATAAAGCGAGTGCAAAGGTAATGCTTTTTTTGTAAATGTGCAACTATTCGGATATTTTTTTATAATTTTGCACCTGCAAATGGAGACACTGATTCTGAAAGGGAACGAACGACAAATAGTGCCTTGTGTCGCTACCATCGGTATGTTTGATGGTGTACACAAGGGGCATCGCTTTGTGCTTGAACATATCTGTGAACAGGCAAAGGCGCGCCAACTTGCCTCTATGGTCATCACTTTCGATCGTCATCCAAGAGAAGTGGTGCAGACTGACTGGAAGCCTCTGTTGTTGACAACCTTCGAGGAACGGATGAAGTTGTTGGGGGAAACAGGTGTCGACTATTGTGTAGTCCTGCCTTTTACGAAGGAGTTGGCAGCCTTGTCGGCTCGTGACTTTATGTTATTGATGCAGGAACGACTGGGCGTCAAGGTGCTGATGACAGGCTATGACAACCGTTTTGGGCATCATCGTCATGAGACTTTCGAGGATTATGTCCGCTATGGTGAAGAAATAGGGATGGAAGTAAGGCAACTGCCTGCTGTTAGCCAAAAGCTAAAAGCCAAAAGCCAAAAGCCAGAAATCAGTTCCTCTTTAGTGCGCAATCTGTTGGCAGAGGGCAAAGTAAGTGAGGCCATGGAATGTCTGAGTTATCCATATCGTCTGACAGGAAAGGTGGTGAAGGGAGATCATATCGGCACGACATTGGGTTTCCCAACGGCTAATCTGCAAGTTAATGACTCTCGTAAACTCATCCCTGCCCCTGGTGTCTATGCTGTCACCTGCAAAAAGTCAACAACAAATAGTCAGCGATTATTAGGTATGATGAACATTGGTACTCGGCCTACCTTCGGAACGCATACTCAGACGTTGGAAGTGCACCTCCTTGACTATGAGGGTGACCTTTATGGAAAGGAGATAACAGTGAATTTTATCAAACGACTGCGCGAGGAACGTCGTTTCGACAATGAAGAGGAACTGAAGACGCAACTGAAAGAAGACGCAGATTCAGTTCATAGTTTAGAGTTTATCGTTTAAAGTTATGAAGAAGGTCATCAATGCTTTTTTATATGCCTTGATATTCGTTGCCATGCAGGCGATGGCAGGTTTAATAGTGCATGCAATATGGCAACAAGTGACAGATAATACGGACTTGACTGTTGCAGAGATGGTTGTGTCGATGGCAGTATGCAGTGCTTTGATTCTTACCATCTTCCTTTTGTCACGATGGGCAGTGGTGTCTCCCCGTTGGATGGCCACCAAACAATGGTTGGTATTGATATGGTCAGTCATCGCAGCCTTGGGTTTAATCATTCCCATCACATGGTTGCAGGAGCATATGCCGGAACTGCCCAACTGGATAGAAGACCAGCAGGAGATGTTGCTGGGTAACTATTGGGGATATCTGGTCATCGGCATCTTTGCTCCTTTGGCAGAAGAGGTAGTCTTCCGTGGTGCTATCCTGCGTACTTTATTAGGATGGGACCATGGTATTGACAAACAGTCAACAGCGAATAGTCGTGTCTATGGTGCCATATCGGTATCGGCAGTTCTCTTTGCCTTGATTCACATGAACCCAGCCCAGATGCCCTTTGCCTTTCTGGCAGGCTGGTTGTTAGGTTGGATGTATTGGCGCACAGGTTCTATCTTGCCTGGTATGGCATACCACTGGGCCAACAACTCAACAGCGTATATTATCTATCATGCCTATCCAGACAAAGACATGAAACTCATCGACCTCTTCAAAGGCTCTGAGCTTCATGTCTATATGGCTGTTTTCTTCTCTCTGTTGATATTCTTGCCTGCCCTCTATCAACTTCATCTCTGGATGAAGAGGGCTTAACAGGCTTTACTCCTCTACAGAAAAATCATCTTTGCCGACTCCGCAAACAGGGCATACCCAATCTTCGGGGATGTCTTCAAAGGCTGTTCCTGGCTCGATACCGCTGTCGGGATCGCCAACTTCGGGGTCATACACATAACCACATACGTCACAGATGTACTTTTTCATACGCTTGTTTTTTAGTTATTAAATAGGTTTTTTATAAAGTATCTTGTTAATACGCTCCACGATAGTCTCTGGGGCGATATTGTTAAGACAGGCATAGTCACCACGCATACAGGGCTTCTGACCGTAGATGCTGCAAGGACGGCATTCGAGGGGAACCTGGATGACATTCTCCAGATCTTGGTTCCATCCCATAAAGCCAGCATAAGGATGTGTGGCTCCCCATACGCTGACTACAGGTGTTGCGGTCAGAGAAGCAAGATGCATATTCGCCGAATCCATCGAGAGCATCACATCAAGATGACTCATGAGAATCAATTCCTGCCGCATCGTCTCTACCTGACTGTCTACATAGACGCAGGAAGGATATTGTTTACACCATTGAGGGAACACCTCTTCCTCACGTTTACCTTTTCCAAAGAGGAAGATATGTGCCTCCGGATACTGCTTGATGAGTTGTTCGATGACTTGTTGCATCAAAGGAAGCGGATATATCTTCCCTTCATGGGCAGCAAAAGGAGCGATGCCGATGTTTGTTTTTGGAGAAGGGAGGAGCGAGGAGGGAGGAGGGGAGAGGAGAGAGGAGAGAGGAGAAGGTAACAGACTCAGGTCTCCTTTTCCCTTTGGGAAGATAGAATGAAAGTCCAACTCAATAGGATACCCCAGACGAGCAAGCACATCAGCATAGTTCTGGAAAGAAGAAGGCTGTTGTACAAGTTGCTTGTTGTTTGTGGTAGTGAGACGGCGACGCCCCTTACGGTGTTTGTTGATATGTGCCACCTTATAGCGTCCGATATTAAAGCGCATCCGTAGGAAGTCGGAGCGTAACACGTTATGCAGGTCAGCAACGGCAGTGAACTGCTTAGCAGTCAAACGACGATAAAGGGCATTGAGTCCTTTGATGCCATGGTATTCCCTTTTCAGGTCTGCCTCCATGAATCCGATATTGGGAGCAAGGTCTTCGAAAAGAGAACGCGCGAAACTACGACTCAAAACCGTAATCCTCAAGTCTGGATACTGACGAGCCAGCGAACTGACCACAGGTACCACCATGGCAACATCGCCCAAGGCAGAGAAACGGATGATGAGGATATGCTCTTTCTTCATGTCTTGCCTCTTACTTCTTATAAAGAATCGGATTGGTAGCTGGGTCGTTATACATCTTCATCTGCCGATAAACCTTCATATACTTGCGTCCGGCAGCGATATCCTCCAATAACTGATCAATGGCAGTACTGAGATCAACCTGCTGTTCTTTTAGAACGTCTAGTTTTGCTTGACATTTCTGAATATGTTCAGGTGTGGCATCCTGACGGTCCACCTGCTCTTGCATGTGCCATATCTTCAGGGCAAGAATCGACAGGCGATCTACTGCCCACGCAGGACTCTCCGTATTCAGACGAGCATCTGGCAACGGTTTTACCTCCTGATAGAGCTTGTGGAAATAGGAATCTATCTCTTCCACCAAGTCCGTGCGGTCTTGGTTACTGCGGTCGATGCGGCGTTTCAGGGCAAGTGCATCTGTCGGGGCAATATGCGGATCACGGATGATGTCCTCCAAATGCCATTGAACAGTATCAATCCAGCATTTCAGATACAGGTCATAATCAATGCTCTCACGGTCGTATGGATTGACAATAGGAGTGTCTACATGGTCTTTCAGGTGATAGTCACGTATCGCCTGTTTGAAGATTTGGTTTGCCTTTTCTGTAAATGACATATTATTATATAATTTTATTGATGGATGCAAAGGTACAAAAAAGAAGCGAAAAGTGAAAAGTGAAAAGTAATATTTTAAAGATTATTTGTATCTTTGCAGCCAAGATGAAGATAGTTATAGACGATAAGATACCCTATATCCGAGAGAAATTGGAGATGTTGGCGGATGAAGTGGTGTATAAGAATGGTGCTGATATCAATGTGTCTGATGTAAAAGACGCAGATGCTTTAATAGTCCGTACACGAACTCGTTGTGACGAGTCGTTGTTGGCAGACAGCAAAGTGCGTTTTGTAGCAACGGCGACAATTGGTTACGACCATATCGATGTCGATTATCTAAAGCGTACGGGCATTGCTTGGACAAGTTGTCCAGGTTGTAATGCTTCCTCTGTGGCACAATATGTAGAGTCCTCATTGTCATTATTACAGCTGGAGAAAGGGTTAATTCTCAGCGATGCGACTATAGGCATCGTAGGCTGCGGTCATGTGGGTTCTAAGGTTAAGGCGGTGGCTGAACGTCTGGGCATGCGTGTCTTAGTATGCGACCCGCCATTAGGTTGTGATGGCTTCGTACCAATGGACATCATAGAGCGTGAGGCAGATATCATCACGTTCCATGTGCCGTTGACGAAGACAGGGGAATATGCTACATGGCATCTTGCTGACGAGGCTTTCTTCCATCGTATTTCACGTGTACCTTATATTATAAATACCAGTCGAGGAGGTGTCGTTGATAACACCGCCTTACTCTCTGCCCTGAAGGAAGGAAGGGTGCGCGACGCTATCATAGACGTATGGGAGGGTGAGCCACATTTGAATCTTGAGTTACTTCAGCGTGTGTATATTGGAACTCCGCATATCGCAGGTTATTCAGCCGATGGGAAAGTGAATGCAGACAATATGGTGATAGATGCGCTGTGCCGTCATTTTGGGTTGCAACATCCGGGAAAGATAATCCCTCCTTCCCTTCCGTCTGATTTCCATTATTCGGGTTCTCCTTTGGCGTTATATAATCCCCTGCAAGATAGCAAAGCCCTGAAGGAAAAACCCTCGAAATTTGAATTTTTACGCAATCATTATCCTTTAAGAAGGGAGTCCTTTTGACGTGTGGAGTTGTCAAAATGCACTTTTTTTCTTCTATTTTCTGCACAAGTAGGGGTGGTTTGTGCAAAAAAGGGTGCTTTTTTCTTCATTTTATTTGCGTAACTCAATATTTTGTTGTTACTTTGCACCCGCTAAGCGATAGTTCGTCGTGAAGTTTTCAGAATAAGAAATCAATTATTAACATTTTAAATTAAAAAGATTATGTCAGAAATTGAAAGCAAAGTAAAGGCTATTATCGTAGACAAACTCGGTGTTGACGAAGCAGAAGTAAAGCCAGAGGCAAGTTTCACTAACGACCTGGGCGCAGACTCACTGGATACTGTTGAGCTGATCATGGAGTTCGAGAAGGAGTTCGGTATTTCTATTCCCGACGACAAGGCTGAGAAGATCGGTACTGTTGGTGATGCTATCGCATACATCGAGGAGAACGCAAAATAAATTCAATAATGAATATGGGTTGCCATCTGAATTGAGAAGGCAACCCATGTCTTTTTTTATAGATATATGGAATTAAAAAGAGTAGTTGTAACAGGCATGGGTGCCGTTACACCACTTGGTAACACTCCTAAAGATACTTGGGAGGCGATGCTTGCAGGTAAGAGTGGCGCAGCCCCTATTACACTTTTCGATGCATCCAAGTTCAAGACTCAGTTTGCTTGTGAGGTAAAGGATTTGGACGTGAATGCATACATCGACCGCAAGGAAGCTCGTAAGATGGACCGGTATACGCAGCTCGCCATGATTGCTGCCCAACAGGCTGTCAACGACAGTGCCATGGACCTCGAGAAAGAAGACAAGAACCGTATCGGTGTTGTCTTCGGTGTAGGTATCGGTGGTATTAAGACCTTTGAGGAAGAAGTGTCATACTATGGCGCTCATCGTGAAGATGGACCTAAGTTCAACCCCTTCTTCATTCCGAAGATGATTGCCGATATCGCAGCTGGTCAGATCTCCATTCAATATGGTTTCCATGGTCCTAACTATATCACCGCCTCCGCTTGTGCCTCTTCTTCTAACGCATTGGCAGATGCCTTCAACCTGATTCGCTTGGGTAAGGCTAATATCATCGTGGCTGGTGGTGCAGAGGCTGCTATCTGTGAAACAGGTGTAGGTGGCTTCAACGCCATGAAAGCGCTGTCTACCCGTAACGACGAGCCCGAGAAGGCCAGTCGTCCGTTCAGTGCCAGTCGTGATGGCTTCATCATGGGTGAGGGTGCTGGTTGCTTGATTCTGGAAGAATTAGAGCATGCCAAGGCTCGTGGTGCGAAGATATATGCAGAGTTTGTAGGTGCTGGTATGAGTGCTGATGCTCATCATATCACCGCTTCCCATCCGGAAGGTCTTGGTGCCAAACTCGTCATGCAGAATGCTTTGGAGGATGCTGGTATGAAGGCTGATGAGATTGACTATATCAACGTACATGGTACATCTACCCATGTTGGTGATATCTCTGAGGCAAAAGCCATCAAGGAAGTATTCGGTGATGCAGCCTATAAGTTGAATATCTCTTCCACGAAGTCGATGACGGGTCACCTGCTGGGTGCCGCTGGTGCTGTAGAGGCAATGGCTACTATCCTCGCTGTACAGAACGATATCATTCCTCCCACCATCAACCATGAGGAGGCTGACAAGGACGAGGAGATTGACTACAACCTCAACTTCACCTTCAACAAGGCTCAGAAGCGCGTAGTCCGTGCAGGACTCAGCAATACCTTCGGTTTCGGAGGTCACAATGCTTGCGTAGTATTCAAGAAGTATGCTGAATAACTCGAATTTTCTCGATAGAATAAGGCTCCCTTTCCGCAAGGAGAAGGAGCTTTATTCTTCTTTATACAATATCCTGGGTTTCTA
>CADCEW010000081.1 GCA_902800585.1 uncultured Prevotellaceae bacterium | reverse complement strand
TCTGTAGTCTACCTGCAGAGGCATGAAATCTGTTCCGGGAACTGCATCTTTTGCGGCACAAACAGTAGCCAGCAGTACAGTGTTGTTCATGCGGAGCATTACACTGCCGTCGGCCTGCTTTGCCACTTTCCCGGTCTCAATTGTGATGGTTCTTCCATCAGGCAACTGAATACTTTTCGTAATTACGTTCATCTTAATTTAAAACATCTAAAAATAAATAAAACTGCGTCTTTGCGCAAAATTGGCGACAAAGGTACACATTATTTAATTAGAAAACGAATAAACCTCCATTATTTTTCTTTTTTTATGAAATAATCCCTAACTTTGCAGCACAATGACAAAAGGAACAAAGAAGAAAGACGTAGCATTGGTGCTGTCGAGTGGAGGAGCCAAAGGACTGGCACATATCGGGGCTATAGAGGAATTGGAGACGCATGGCTATCACATCAGTTCCATCGCTGGATGTTCTATGGGCGCATTGATTGGTGGTGTCTATGCTGCTGGAAAACTGGAAGAGTTCCGCGAATGGATGAAGACTGTCGACAAGAAGAAGATGCTAGAACTGACGGATTTCTCGTTGTCGCTCAACCATCTGGTGAAAGGTAAAAAGATCATCGAGGCCATCATGGAATTTGTTCCAGATGTTTCCATCGAAGATTTGCCCATTCCCTTCTGTGTGGTGGCTACTGACTTGAAGGCAGGAAAAGAAGTGCTTATTACAAAAGGCAGTTTGTTTCAAGCTATCCGTGCCAGCATATCCATCCCCTCTTTCTATGAACCTGTCCAGCGCGATGACATGATACTGGTTGACGGAGGCATCGTCAACCCCACTCCATTGAATCGTGTTCAACGACAACCTGAGGATATCCTGGTTGGTATTGATGTCAGTGGTCATGATTATAAGGCACAATGGGAAGAGCATCAGAATCTAAACTATTTTACTGTACTCTCCCGATCCAGTTCATTGATGATTCATCAAAATTCCCTCTTGATGGCAGAAATCATGAAGCCCGATATCTTTGTGGGGGTTCAGATGGGGCAATATGGTATTTTCGACTACGACAAGTCCGAGGAGATTATAGCTATTGGCAGGTTAAAGACAGCATTAGCCATCAGCCAATACGAAGAAAATGCTCGTTCATCCACAGGTTTTCTTAAAAAACTATTCCCTTTTTGGTAGTTTTTGAGAGACTTGTATTTTTCTACGAATTAGGCACATTTATCGCCCTGATTCCACAAGAAACGGGACAATTTGCCTCTTTTTATAAAAAATTAACATATATATATTAGGTATTCTATCATTTTCTCTTTATCTTTGCAAGCGTATTAGTTACTTACATTATTAAAATAATATTATTATTAATATAACTTTTAGATTTATGAACAAAAAGTATTTGATGAAAGGCCTAACCGCATTGGCTCTTATCGTTAGCTTCGCAAGTTGCGTCAAGGACGTTGAGGGCATCACTCCTGCAGAAGAGGCTGAAAAGGAAAAAGAGAATGCTGAGATTAACCTCGGCTTGAAGATTCCCGAGGGACAAACTTGGGAAATGGCAAAACAAGTTACAGCTAACGTGAATGTCAGCAAGAAGGCTGGCGAGACTTATCGCGTAACTGTTTACTCTAACAATCCTCTTGCTGACGGCAAGGGTGTATTCCTGACAAGAGGTACTATCAACAATGGTGAGACATTCACTGGTAAGTTCACTTGTGGTTCTGGTGTGAAGAGTCTTTATGTAGGTCTGACGGACTCAAAGGGTTACACAGTCTACAAGCAGGCTAAAGTAGAGAATGGCAGACTCGACCTCACTTTCGGAGGAGCCAACAACAGCGCTCGTTCCATGAGAGCTCCCTACACAGTAGGTGGCGATACCCATGAATACTTTGACTTACCCTCTCAAGAGGAACTTGCTGCTGCATTCCCCTCTATTCCTACGACTAATGTTGCCAGCAACAGTGCTCTGAATGATTACAATGCATTGGGGCATCTTATCTATGAAGATAATCAGTGGGGCGGATTTGACCAAAGTAGACCTCGTCAAACATTAGCAAACTTCATCCTTACCAGTGCAGGCGAGTATACCGTTGGTGGTGGTTTACAGAATACAAGATATATTTCTGTTGAAGGTCATCCTGAAGGTGGTTATCAGCAACCCGATCCTGTTAACATCTTTGTCAATGTTGGTGCAAATGAGACAGTAACCTTTAAGCGTCAAGGAAACTTCCAGTTCAACCTCTATGTCATCAGTGGTAAGGTAGAGTTAGCCAGCAATTTCGGAGAAATGGGAACTATCTTCTCTGTTGCTGAGGGTGCCACCCTGGTTGATAACCGCACAACTTTCTCTGATAACGGAAGCGTTAAGTTATACAACAGAGGTACTGTCAGAACAGGAAGTGCTTACAGCATTGGAAACAACGCCTTAGTTTACAACGAGGGTAAGTTCTATGTAAATGGAGCCTTGGATTACATCGCTGGTTCTTGGAGAGACCCACGTTTCTTCAACATCGGTGATGATGTAGAGTTGACGGCATCTTCCTTCACGCTGAACTCCAATGGTGGTTTCATCTCTGACGGTATTGTCAATATCACAGGTGCAACAACAGTTACTCAGGCTGGTATTGAGTGGGTGAACAACGGTAAGTACACCACAGGTTCTCTGAAGTTCAGTGCTCACAACAGCACTTTCTATAACTACTGTCAATTGAATGTTACAGGTACTACCACCTTCACAGATGGTAAGTTCAACATGATGACTGGCAGTTATACCAAGATGCAGCATGGTATCTTCAACAACTTCATCGTTGACATGTGCGACAATTCTATGTTTTATATCACAGACGGAACCAAGTGGGGTCGTCAGGGTAATGGAACCTTCCAGGGCTTCAGAACAGCCAGCAGCGATGCTACTGCTTATGTCGTACTGGGTGGTGACCAGCAATATGTTCCTGCTCACACAGACGGAGCCTTCCAGCTTGCAGGGGCAGGTCTGACTGCTGCTATCTCGAACATGAAGTTCTATGATGAGTTTGACGAGCTTGGTGTTCATTCAACATGGGAGAGCGTTCACTATTCAAAAGAGGTTACCGCTGAGAGCCTTGCCGCAAACTCCGATGGCAGAATTACATGGTTAATCACGGATGCTCAGGTAACAGACATCGAGGGTGCTTCTGTTACAGAACCTGCTGAGGGTCAGTGCTCTGCTACTATCGAAGAGGAAGAATATCCTATCTATGATGAGCCGCAGGTTTACTCTTACGCTTTCGAAGACCAGAAGTTTAATGGTGACTACGATATGAACGATATCGTACTGAAGGTTACATTCCCATCAACCAAGAACAATAAAGGTGAGATTATTGCCATTGACTCTACAAAGCTGCAGATTACGATGGTTGCCGCTGGTGCTACCTTCAAAATCAAGGCATACGTAGGCGAGACCGCTCTGTTCGACGGACAGGAGATCCACGATGCCTTTGGTGTCAATCAGGGTGTGATGGTTAACACAGGTAATGGTAAAGCTCAGACTGCTACTCCTGTTGTGGATGTCATTGATATTCCTGCTGGCATCATTGACAGCGATGGCAATGCCGACTTTACTCAATTGGATGTCTGGATTCATGTCAATGATCACTTAGATGAAGGTCCTAATTCTTCTAATCAGATCATTAAGTACATTGAGGACAAGGCGAAAGCTGCACCTTATGCTATCATGGTTCCTGCTGACTGGAGATGGCCGTTGGAGCGCATCTGTGTGACAGAGGCTTATCCTGGCGCAGCTACCTCAACCGAGGGTGTGTATAACGAAGAGTACTCCTTCGCTAAGTGGGCAGAGACACCAGATGCTCAGCGTACAGACGCTATGAAGGAGTGGTTCAAGTACCCCGTTATAGGTAAGACCATGACGAACGAATAAAGTAAGACATCAAATACTCGAAAAATAATATCTTTAGAAAAGTGGGGCATCTATGCGATATAGATGCCCCACTTCTTTATGTGACTAAAGCCTTCTATCAATAGTTACAGTATCTGTTTGGAGGGTATTCTAAAGTCTTGCATAAGAGTAAACAGGCTTTAGCAACAACGATAGGAGATATCGGAATCTGTGAAAGAAGGCATTGGAATGATTCTTGTTTGCAATTTTAAAGTCTAACTTTAAATTTGCATATAAATTCTTGCAAATTTAAAATAAAATTTATACCTTTGTAGCGTAAAAGAATATAAAGATGATAGAAAGAACACTCAAAGGAAAAGTCATTGAGATGGCAGGAAAGTTTCCTGTTGTCACATTGACAGGACCTCGACAGTCAGGCAAGTCGACATTATTGAAACATGCCTTCCCTGACTATCAATATGTTTCATTAGAGGATCTCGACCTGCGTGAATTGGCTACCAGTGACCCTCGTGGTTTCCTAGACTCCTATCCTCGTCGAGTCATCATTGATGAAGCACAACGAGTGCCCTCATTGTTCTCGTATATTCAGACACATGTCGACAGTCTCGACGAGACAGGCGTGTACTTGTTGGCTGGTTCTCACAATTTTCTGTTGATGGAACAGGTCAATCAGTCGTTGGCAGGCAGAACTGCCATTCTTAAGTTGCTACCTTTCTCACACGATGAGATGAAGGCAGGAAAAGTACTCCCTTCCAGTATCAATGAGGAAATCTTCATGGGATCCTATCCTCGTCTCTATGACAAGGATATCCAGCCGACAGACTATTATCCTTATTATATACAGACGTATGTGGAGCGTGATGTCAGACAACTGAAGAATATCGGCAATCTGAGCCAGTTCGTCAAATTCATCAAACTATGTGCTGGTCGTATAGGTCAACTGCTCAATCTGTCATCACTGGCAAATGAGTGTGGCATCAGTGTCCCTACTGCTACAGCATGGCTGTCAGTATTGGAGGCAAGTTATATTTGCTATCTTTTACACCCCGATTGGAACAACTTCTCCAAACGACTCGTCAAGACGCCAAAACTGTACTTCTACGATACAGGACTGGCTTGTTCACTGCTTGACATCAGATCAGCAGAGCAAATAGAAACCCATTTCCTTCGTGGTGGATTGTTTGAGAATATGGTAATCAACGCCTTCATCAAGCGGGCATGGAATGCTGGCATGGATACTGACCTCCGCTTTTGGCGAGATAGTCAAGGCAATGAGGTCGACCTATTGTTTTATCATGAAGGTAAACCAACAGCATACGAAATCAAGTCAGGAGCAACATTCTCGCCAGACTTCTTCAGTGGTCTCAACAAATGGGCTAAGCTGTCAGGGACTCCTTACAGCCAACTGAATGTCATTTATGGTGGAAAAAATGACCTTTCCACCTCGAATGGAAATCTAAGAGCTTGGGAGAAACTATAAAAGATTAATACACGGCTCCATTGGCAGGATAGAGATACCAGTCTTGTGCATCGTCCTCGTTAAGTATCCATTCTCCAAAAGCATGTCCTTTCTCTTGATAGGCTCCAGCAACAATACCCTTCTTAAGTTCTCCGATAGCCATTCCTTCTACTGGATAACGGAACTTCTCAGAAGGGATGGCAAGTGCCCAACTGAAACCATTGTCATAACTCTGGGCGGCACCATTATAATAAGGGTACAGCACTTCAGAGAGTTTATAAGGATAGGTATGCACTTCCCAGAAGTTATCACCCGAAGTGCCATAACGAACGATGATGAAGGGGTCGAATTCTGTCAGTGAGAAAGTACGTGCCTCATACTCCGTATTAAACGTGAAGACATAAGTGACAGTATCAGGAGAAGCCTTAGCGTTCGTGCTACTATTTTCTTTCATCGTATTGAAATAGCGACGAACAATGTTGCCATCTGGCGACTGATAGATGGCTGCATGGGCGTCATCGAAGAGGTTGATGACGAACTCGCCAGAACGTGATTTCTGGAAATCTGTCCATTCACCAGAGAAATACATACGAGGGCGAGTGGGGTCATCCATAAGATTAGTTCCCTCTTTACGTTCGACCTTGGCTCTCACATCATTATAATTCTTACCAACCCAGCGGACAGCAGCACCAATCTGCTGAAGGTATCCAACAGCTTTCAGTATGACATCCATCTCAACAGTCGTCTCACTGGTCTGTCTCTTCCTCAAGGTCAGCACCACATCATTGTAATCCCAAGAATCACCAGGGTTAGGATAGTTTGCCACATAGCAATAGGAAATCTCCTGAGGAACGATATTATGTATAACACCCGTTGGAACCTTTGAATCAAGCTCAATGGTCTCTTTGGAGATGGAAGACTTCATCAATCGGAGATACATTCCATCCGCATTCAATACAGCCACATAAATCGTGGTCTGGGCCTTTGGGGCAATATAATAAACCTGTCGGCTGACATTCGAGGAAGTAGAAACCTCAGCTAACACTTCTACGTTAGATTTCTCAAGGGGGTCGTCAGAAAGAATCATCAGCTTAGTAGCATTAGGCACCTGACCCTTGATAAAGTTCGTACAAGACTTCATCAAGTTCCACGAATGACCTTTCTGGATAGAATCCACAGGAAAGTAGCCCTCTAACTGGTTTTCATAACCACTATACTGGAACTTGTCTCTTACACAAGCGGTCACTGCACTTGCTATGGCTGCAAGTATCAAAATAGATCTGAATAAATTCTTCTTCATATTATATTAATGTATTCTTTCTTTCGGGCTGTAAAATTACAAAAAAGGATTGAACTATAAATCATTTCATCGGCAAATTGGCAAAAAACACAAACGTTTGAGCACGTTTTTTGATTTATTAACATTATAATTGTCCAATTTATAAGAATTAGTGTTACTTTTGCAACGTCGGAAGGAATAACGGTGTATTTTTTACATTAATAATAATATAATCATTTAAAAATCAAAAACAATGAAAAAGTATTTGATGATGGGTCTCGCTACCGAAGTTACTGTTCAGACACAAGAAGAGAAATACGAGAAGGCTTTCGAGCAACTCGTAGGTGGTCCTGTTAACGCTAATGTAAACTGGGGATTTGATGCTCAGCAGGTTGCTACGTTTGACGCAGAAGGTAAATATACTGGTATGCGTGGTGTTGATGCCAATGGTAACGAGTGGGGGTTGTATGTAGACGTTCCCCAGCCTCTGACACAGGCTCAGAAGGATGTTGTAACAAATTGGTTCAAGACTCACGAGAATCCTGAGGGAGTTGCTGTTAACTGGAGCGATTTCTTCGTTCAGCAGGTATATGAAGGTGAGTGGGGTAAAAATATGAACTATCTGTATTGCGGTAGTAGCACAGATCACACCTTCAACTTCAATGCTGGCAATGCTGGTGTATACCAGAATGTATGCTATGGTCTGCGAGAAGGTGCTACTGACCAGAACGACCGCATTTATGGTCCTGACCAGATTGAGTTCATGGTAGGCAGCAGCACTGAGTACTTTGGTTTCCATAACTCTTTCGACTCTAACTTCTATAAAGATAACTATGTTATCATTCCTGGTGATATCATTGACGCAAGCGTTGCTGGCATGTTCTTCGTAGGTTTCGACTTTGAAGCTCATGGTGTGGACACTAACACTCAGCAGGTTGCACGTGACTATTTCTTCGACAACTGGATTGTAAAGATTACTCCAGGTCTTTATAAGAATCGTGAGCGCATCATGGTTGAGGACCTGATTGCCAGTGATCTTTCTCAGGTAGGTTATAGCGAAGGTAAGAGTGACTGGGACTTCAATGATGCTGTATTCGATGTTGCATATCTCCGTCAGCAGGATGCCAATTACCAGACGCATGATTACGCTGTCATCACTCTTTGGGCTGCTGGTGGTACCAAGAACCTGACCGTTGCTGGTAAGGAAGTACACGAGTTGTTCGGAGTACCTGTTAAGACGATGGTTAACACAGCTGCTCCTAATGGCAAAGATGGTCTGCAGCCTGTTATCTTCCGTATTGACTTCGGTGCTACAACAGATTGGAACAAGCAATACGATGCCAACGAGATTAAGGTATATGTTGAAGGTACAGAGTTGAAGGCTGAGAAGGGTAAGGCTCCTCAGAAGGTGAAGGTTGCTAAGACTACTCGTTGGATGAAAGAGATGCTAATCATCACCAGCGGCTATGCTAAGTTCGCTGAGTATGCTACATCAAATACTCCTACCGACTGGTATAAGACTGTTACAGATGCATCCAAGCTGTATTAATCCGACCCATCAAATACAATCATAAACAATCTTTTTAAGGAGTGCCTGCGTGATGTAGGCACTCTTTTTTTGTTGATTCAAAAAAAAGTAGTAATTTTGCGGTCAATATGGTACTGAATTATATTTGGGTCGCTTTCTTCCTACTTGCTTTTGTAATAGCAGTAGTGAAATTGATATTTATGGGAGACATGGAAGTGTTCCCTGCAATGATGGATTCCACGTTCTCGTCCTCAAAGACTGCGTTTGAGATTTCATTAGGTCTGACAGGTGTGTTAGCTCTGTGGTTGGGTGTGATGAAAATCGGAGAGAAAGGTGGGGTTGTCAATTTCCTGGCTCGTATCTTGTCGCCTGTATTCTCCAAGCTCTTCCCTGACATCCCCAAAGGACATCCTGTGACGGGTTCTATCTTCATGAATATCGCTGCCAACATGCTGGGACTCGACAATGCTGCGACGCCCCTTGGTTTGAAGGCGATGGAGCAGATGCAGGAGTTGAATCCGAAGAAAGACACAGCATGGAACCCAATGATTATGTTCCTCGTACTGAACACCAGTGGACTGACCTTGATTCCTGTCTCTATCATGGTGTATCGCGTACAGTTAGGTTCTGCACAACCAACAGACATCTTCATGCCGATCCTCCTTGCCACCTTCTTCTCGACACTGGTAGGTATCATTGTCACTTCCCTCTATCAACATATCAACCTGCTGAATCGTACGATGCTCTTGACATTAGGTGGAGCCTGCTTGGTTGTGGCTGGTATCATCTGGGGCTTCGCACAGATGGACAGTGTTACGATGAATAAGGTCAGCACTACTATTGCCAACATCCTGTTGATGACAATCATTGTGAGTTTCATCGCAGCTGGTGTGAGAAAGAAAATCAATGTCTACGATGCCTTCATCGAAGGAGCGAAAGACGGCTTTAACACTGCTATCCGCATCATCCCCTATCTGGTGGCTATCCTTGTGGGCATTGGTGTCTTCCGCGCATCTGGTGCGATGGATATGTTGATAGGTGGTATGCGCTGGTGTGTGGAAGCAACAGGAATGAATGCGCAATGGGTAGATGCCATGCCTACAGCCTTGATGAAACCACTGAGTGGTTCTGGCGCAAGAGGCATGATGGTGGATGCGATGACGACGTATGGAGCCGACTCGTTTGTGGGTCGCTTGTCGTGTGTCTTCCAAGGCTCTACGGACACTACCTTCTATATCCTTGCAGTCTATTTCGGCTCAGTAGGTATTGCGAAGACACGCCATGCAGTGGCTTGTGGTTTGCTAGCTGACTTAGCTGGCGTCATAGCAGCAATCGCCATCTGTTATTTATTCTTTGGGTGATCTAGAATAACTATACTATCTAGAAAATCTAGAATGATTATGGGAAAGTTAACGACAATCTTTAAGGATACAGCCATCTACGGACTATCGAGCATCATAGGTCGCTTTCTGAACTATCTGCTCGTGCCACTCTATACGGCACAGTTCTCTGCTGCATCTGGCGGATATGGCGTCATCACGAATATGTATGCCTATACGGCATTGGTATTGGTATTGTTGACCTTTGGTATGGAGACGACCTATTTCCGCTTTACTAACAAGACGCACGAGGACTCCATGACAGTCTATAGCACAACTCTCATCAGTGTAGGTACTGTTGCCTTGTGTTTTGTCGCCCTCATCTTCCTGTTTATTACTCCCTTAAGTAACCTGATGGGCTATGGCGACCATCCCTCGTATGTGTGGGTGATGGGTGTCACTGTCGCTATCGATGCCTTCCTCTGCATCCCCTTCGCTTATCTGCGCCAACAGAAGAAAGCTATTAAATTTGCAGCCTTGAAACTCCTGAATATCGCAGTAAGCATTCTGTTGAACGTCATCTACTTCGCATGGATGGATGGCAAGGAAGTGGGCTATGCCTTCTATATCAACCTCTGTTGTTCAGCGATGCTGGTGTTCTGTATGTACAAGGAACTTACAGGTTTCCACTATGCGTTCGACAAGGCTTTGCTGCGTCGTATGCTCAGTTATAGTTGGCCTATCCTCATATTGGGTGTGGCAGGCATTCTCAATCAGGCAGCAGACAAGATGATCTTCCCTTATATATATAAAGGTGTAGACATGCAGTCGCAGCTGGGTATCTATGGTGCCTGTTCGAAGATTGCAATGATTATGGCGATGATTACGCAGGCTTTCCGCTTTGCCTACGAACCTATCGTCTTTGCTGGCGTCAAGGACAAAGGACAGCATGAGATGTATGCACAGGCGATGAAATACTTCATCATCTTCACCCTACTTGCCTTCCTGATGGTCGTGGGTTATATGGAAATCCTGAAATATATCGTCAGAAATCAAGACTACTGGGTGGGTCTGAAGGTCGTTCCCATCGTGATGGCTGCAGAGATTATGATGGGTATCTATTTCAATCTGTCGTTCTGGTATAAGGTCATCGACAAAACCCTTTGGGGCGCCATCTTCTCTGGTATCGGATGTGCTGTACTCCTGACTGTCAATGTCATCTTCGTACCAATCTATGGTTATATGGCATGTGCATGGGGAGGTTTTGCAGGCTATGGTGTTGCGATGCTCATCAGTTATTTCGTAGGACAGAAATACTATCCCATCGACTATCCTTTGAAAGACATCACCATGTATGTCCTGCTTGCTGTTGTCTTCTTCTTCCTGATGAAGTACGCTGCAGCATGGCATCCTATAGCATCTATCGCCTTCAACACCTTACTCATTGGTGTCTTCGTGGCTTATATCATCTGGAAAGACCTGCCGCTGAGTGGTCTGCCTATCATTGGAAAATACTTCAAAAAATAATATCGTATGAAAAGAATTCTAGTTACGCTAGTAAGTCTAGTAAGTCTTGTTCATCTTGCGCACGCAGATGAGGGAATGTGGACACTCTACAATCTGCCCCCTGCTATCTATGAGCAGATGAAACAGTATGGTTTTGAGTTGCCATTAGAACAACTCTACGAGAGTGACAATGCCGTGAAGAACGCTGTTATCAACTTCGGAGGCTACTGCTCTGGTGTCGTCGTATCACCTGACGGCCTGGTATTCACCAACCACCACTGCGGCTTCGAGTCTATCCGCAGCCATTCTACTGTCGAGCATGACTACATGCTTAATGGCTTTATCGCCAACAGTTATGAGGAAGAACTACCTAACAAAGATCTCTTCGTGAGTTTCATGGTGGAACAGAAAGACGTTACAGACCAGTTGAATGAACTGGGACTCAACCAACAGCCACTTAACCAAATCGATGTCTTCGTTGATTCCATCCAAAACGCATGGCAAAAAGAGATACATGAGAAAGACTCTACC
>CADCEW010000080.1 GCA_902800585.1 uncultured Prevotellaceae bacterium | reverse complement strand
ACATCTCTGCACCGATTGATTTACCGAATCGGCGGGCACGACTGACACAAGTAAACTGGCGTTCTGTATTAAGAGTGGCGTTGACAATCTCTATCAATTTACTCTTGTCTATATACTCGCCGTTTCTCACAGCGAGAAAAGCGTCTTTACCCTTTTTCAAAAATTTACCCATAATTATTCAAATGTGGATGCACTATCCGTTATATCCGTGGTCGTGAAGAAATTATATATTGAATGGGGTATCGAAGTCCTTGAGGAGGGGATGCTTAGTGTCCTTCTCGGAGAGGATGGCCTGGTCCGTGGGGATGTGCCAATCGATGCCGAGGGAGTCATCGAGGATGCTGATGCCACCTTCTGCCTCGGGATGATAGAACTCGTCACACTTGTATTGGAACACCGCTGTGTCGCTGAGGACGGCAAAGCCGTGGGCCATTCCTTTAGGAACAAAGAATTGACGATGGACAGCCTCATCCCAACCTTCTCCTAAAGGAGACGGAACACCAATCATATCAGCTCCAGCAAGAATGACAGAGACGTGTTGACCGTAGGTGGCACCCTTGACGCAGCGGACGAGTTTGGTTTGGGCGAAGGGAGGGCGCTGGAAGTGCAGGCCTCGCATGACACCGTAGGTACTCATGCTTTCGTTGTCCTGTACGAAAGTGATGGGGCCTACTTTCTCGTCGAACTCACGTTGTGAGAAGGATTCGAAGAAGTAGCCTCGGGTGTCTTTGAAGACCTTCGGCTCAATGATCAATACACCATCAATTGCAGTCTTAATAACCTCCATTTTGAAAGGTGAAAGGTGAAAGGTGAAAGTTACTTTTCCTTAGAATTCTCCTTTAACTTTTTGATTATTGTTACTAATATAGCTATTATTTCTTTACAATCACTTTGCAATGATTGAAAAAGTTTATCATCTAAATATTTTGTTTCATGAAGCAAGTCAAGCCAGTATTCCGTCTCGTCAGCCTCTTTCAATGCTATGTTTAACTTGTTCAGGAAATCCATTCTGGACTGAGCATTTTTGCTCTCCCTCGTATTTGCGCCGATACTTGTACCACATCGTAAGAGTTGTTTGCTCATTATCTGCTCATGCTTCTGCTCAGTTAAGAACTTGTAGCAATTGATTATCCGAATAGCAAAATCACGAGACTTTTGATGAAGATTATTCTCCATAATTGAAAGGTAACTATTAACTCCCTGATACTACTTCAACATTTTGACTTACAAGAATGTCGAGAATCATCTGCTTTACTGAACCTAATATTGACTTACCTTTCTTTATGACTTCATCTTTCTCATCATCAGTCATTCCTGAAAAACGTCGGATGGATACACATATATCAGAATAACAGAAATCAACTGCTTTATCAACATTCTCCTTATGGACTTTTCCCTGAGAGAACTCAACATCAAAAGCATCCTTATATTTCTTCAGGATTGCCGACTTAAACAAATCAGCCAGTATCTTTATCATTTTGTCATCTGACTGCTCTGCCAAAGTATCCATTGCTTTCAGAAGAGCTTCTTCTATTTGCCTTATCTTGTCTTTCATATTCTTATTGTCAGGATAACTACCTGTCATCATATCTAATACCTCAGGCTGAGCGTAAAGACCCAGTGGATCCGTTTGCCGCAAATTATTTACAATCTTCTATCTACTGCTCTCCAGACTGCATACAAAGGGAAGTTGCCATTACCACCGTATCGAGAATATTCTGGCACTTGATTATATGTAACCATCCCTTTCTGAACATCAGAGAGGAAATCTATAATTCCTTTATTCAATTGACCACAACGATCACCTAAAGCCTCTTGATTCCAGTGTGGCACCTTCTTGTCAAACGTATCAAAAAGGGCATCACTGAATGCAGTTCCAGTATGGTTGGGATTAATCTTTGCAAACTCTCCATATTTTGTAGATTGCAACAGCTCCACATGAGGTTCGCAATCCTCGATAACTTTATTATAGTAGTCACGGCAATAGCTACCCATCAACTGTCCTTCACCAGAGAATGCCTTTTCCTCCAATACCAGTTGCTGAGGAGCTGCTCCAATCAATGAACGACAAGCGTCAACGATGATAGTTCTCTTTATCTTGTCCTCCATTCCTAACGGTGCCTGCAAGCAAGATAAAGGGAGAACTTCACCCCGCGAGAGCTGAACTTGGTCATTACCAAGATATGCTCCTCCGTGACCTACGAATACTATAACAGAATAGTCAGTATTCTTATTGAGTTCCATGAGTTGAAATACCAACCATGTAACCTCGCTTTTTCTGTCCAAGCCTACGGGTTCTTCTATGATTTCACCATTAACACCATCAGTCCAATAACCACCAACCTCACTTTTAAAGAAGTCCTTATAACGTTTAAGTACAGGTGCAACGGATGGTGAATAATTTACACCAACGAATCCCGGATTACCTAGCAATAATAGTTTTCTTGTCATTTGAATCAATCTATTCTACTTTTGTAAGACTCATTGTACCTTTTGTATCACGAGAAGTCCAGTACTCACCTACAAGGGAGGTCGGATTATGAAGGTCAAACGTCAAGCGAGTTGTACCATAATGAATTTTACTCCTATCCTGTATAGTGACCATAGGTTCGTTAATGTAGGTATAATAGAGATCAGAAATCCCCCTTCTTTCATCAATATCGAAAGAGGCAGCCACACTATGGCTTGTACTCTCGACCGTACCCAACTTAATAACAATATGGTTGAAAGATTGGATAATAGTTACCGTAGTATCTCTATCTCCTTCATTTCTTACTCCATCCTCTGTTATCCATACATAATGGAGTGTTCCTTTCCATGTACCAGAAAGGTCTGGAGTAACTACAAACCAAGGATGCAATAATTTCCATTTCCATATCCACTTTGTAAAGAGTCCTACCAAAACAAGCTCAATTGTCACCGTTGTTGGAACCAATTGCAAGATTTCCCTTGCTGTTGGTTTTCCTGAACCAATCTTGACAAGGAAAAGTATTCCAAAGATGAGTAGTACCGAAACTACAATAGTCCAGATATAATATCTTTTATTTGTTTCTGTCATATCTCACTTTTTAATTGAATCCCATATAGTTCCACATTTGAACCATATATTCGTTTACATCTGCAACACTCCATTTACGATTACCACTGAACAGATAGAGCAATTCAGAGACCTCGCCCCATTCTTTGCATGTTTCTTCTTTTTCTGTTTGTCCATAAATATGAATTATTGAATCTTTAACTCGCTTCGTCCAGGTATCATTATTATTAAAAACTCTATCAGGCACATTCCAAACCAAACACTCAAGTAGGAAAGAGGTGATATTGGGACTCACCTGTATACCGTCCTCTATCATCTTGTAGCGTATCTTCTTAAATATCCGCACTACACGCTTAAAACGTTTCTGAGTTTTTTCATTCTTCCACTTTCCGTTTTCAATATGCTGTTTGGGGTAGTTGGTGACTTCTTTCCCGTCTTTTGCATAATAACGAACGCCTTCTATAACTTGGGTTGGTGTTGCTTTATCATATCTCCTGAGCTGATATGTGGGAACCACATCAGCCTTTACTCTTGTAGAGTTCTCAACAACTGAAAAGCACTTATTCTTATCCTTGACGTTGGCATAGCCAAACTCAGCAACAAGCGCCTTGCGCACCTTACTTTTGAAATCATCATAAGTATGATTGCCCGATTCGTATCCAAATGTTTTGTCTGATATACCTTCAGCATTGTATTCCGTAAAGAAAAAAGCAGTGCTACAGACATTAATATCAACATCGCTTTCGAGCCTTACGTTGGTATCATTTGCGTATGAACCTTGACCGAAAACCTCTATGTCATATTCTTTCAGCTCATCAGATTTTCTGATGGCTTCACGTATCCTGCGCTCTGTCATTTCCAGCCTTTGCTCCTCTGTATTGCTAGGTGGCTTATGCCAGTTATTTAGCTGTTCTTCTGTATATTTTGCCATATTGGGATAAGTCATTTATTAGTATCTTCAACTTTTTTCAACTCCAGCATTGCCTTGCTCTCACGCTGATTGCAGAAGAGGACAATGCAAGGGTTGTTGTTAATGCTGCTTCGGTACTTAATGCCATCGAGCAAATCCTTTCCGTAATACTTGAAGACAAACCGCAGGTACTCAGTAAAGACCTGTGTAGGTACATATTCTGTATGGTTCTTGTCGTCTTTTGCAGCAGGCTTGCTAATCTCTTTCAAGAAGGTATGCAAGAATATCAACTGCTCACGGTAGTCTTGGCCTTGTTCCCAGAACAGGGGTTTGGGAATGTCGGTCAGGTCAAGTATCAGCAACGGTTTCTTGACATGAAACTGCCCTATCAGGAAGCGGCCTTTACCGTCATGATTGTAAGAGCTCTCTAAACGAGCCGTTTCTTCGTCGTATGCGCCATAGAACATGGAGATGCCCGCAGGACTCATACGGTTCTGACTGGCTACGGCATCTGGAGGACTTATTATTTCCTTGAATTCAAGTGGCGTATCTTTCTCTATTGGTCGGGCACGGAAAAGCAACTCTTCTGGCTCCAGCATTTTGCAGAGGTCTGCCTCATGGATGAGTGAACCAAGCTCGTGGAGTATGTCCATCAGGCAGTTGTCGTACTCAGAACGGGAACCACTGAACTCTTCACGAGTCCAGAAGGTGAACCGCTGACGGTGCATGACCATCTCTGAGAAGTTCTTCCATTGCAGGCTCAACTCTTTGTCACAACTGATGATGAACGGGTCGGAACTAATCCAAGGATGAGCGGGTAAGGCTTCTAACAAGTCATTGTAGAGAGCCTCCGGCTCTGGCAGCAGGTCAATATCAGCTAAGACCTCACTTGTATCCTCATAGCACTTGGCATCGCTGGGAGCTGTATAGCCATAGAAACGCCTTAAACCTGGTATCTTCTCTTCATCATCATCGAAATACGAACGCTCAGTAGGCAGTCCTGCTTCATCTACATCATCAAACTCGCTCTCTATCTTGCGCCTGACCAGTTGTACAAAGTCTGGCATAGGAAGAACGACGTGATGCATGCCGCAATAGCTGCATTTACCATTTGTGCCATTCTCGTTGATATAATTTTGAAGGTATGTGCTATCAAAATGATCAGCACATACGGACTTGTCCTGTATCTCACCAGGGACAATCCGTCCTTCTTCTAAATCCATCAAGTAATCCTTGATACGAGACATGCTGTTGCTTTTGTTTTGCCGCCTGCGGCGGCTTAGATAATCCAGCCGGTGGCGGAGTTTACGGAGCCACGGGGCTGCCGCCACTAGGATCTTAACCAATTGACTATCGTCGGGCTCGTGCCCTCAACTCTCCTTCACTTCCCACCAGCCTTCGCGCCGGCCACCTTGGGATGGCAGGGGACAGGTCTCTGACATCTTTCTTTATTGTATTCAGATTTCAGAGGACAGTCGCATCTTTTATTGCATCGCTATATCCATAAGCCTGCAGCCATGTCTTCATCTCATCTATCGTATGAACATCACCCTTCAGAATCTCCTCCTTCAACGGCTCCGTCACTTCCTTGATATTCTTGATTCTAGTCATAGCCACAAATCTTCCACTTCACCCTTGCGTCTTAGGAAGGGAGGATTGTGAGAAAATTCATTGCAGATGTCAATCATTGGATTGACTGTTAAAAAATAGTTCTGACTGGCAGTATCGAACTGCATCACTATATGACCACCTGTGCAATCAGATTATCGTTTCTTGTCATCTGTCAGGAGCCAAGCTCCTATCATCTTACCGCAGAAATCTCTTTTGCTATGGGGTTTAGGGTTTGAATCCCGCGGGAGTCACAAGGTTGTGATGGGGGTTACTTGTTCTTTTCATGCATGTTCTGTGTATGGCAGGCATCTACAATTGTAATTGTATCATCATCCATGGTGTAGGCGAAGTACCACTTATCCGTATTAGCCATATGGTATCCTGCCCACCTTGATATTGTTGGTTTCCGCCTTAGAAGTGTCTTCTCTATCTCATAAATGGAGAAAACTGCATCGTGAACATTACGTTTCAAATCGTCTTTATCATAAGTATGACGATATTTCTTTGCTACATTCTTATAAAAAGAGTAGATTTTCTGAGCCGCACGAGGCTTGATAATATACTTTGTATCAACCATTTGCGTAAATGGAATCTATCTCCTCCGCAATAACATCATACAATCCCTCAACAGTCATATCTTGCTGCAAGGCTAATTCACGATTCTTTGTCTCCTGAGCCATCAAACGCTTCAGAAATGCTTTACGAACGCGTTTGGTTTGACTCTGATAAAGCGCCCATAATGCATCTAAAGGACTTATCTCTGTTGTTTGTTGTTGAACCGTAGTTATCATATTTTTATCCTTTCATTTATTTTTATATTAGTTATTTTGACTTTGATGACGACCTTTTTGACCTTGGTGGGGGTATCCATGCACAGGCAGGGCATGTGGGCGTCTTGGGGGAAGAAAATAGAGAAGTAGCCGTTGCCCAGAAAGAGGGCTGAGGGCAAGTGGCAATTGACAGTTGACAATTGACAATTGACAGGTGACAAGTAACGGGGAGCGGCATAGAAGGCGGCATCGGTGGTGGGGTTGTAGGGTTTGGTTTCCTGCAGTTCGTCCACAGGGAGGCAGGCGATTTTCTCGGTGCCCCTCAGGAGGTACTGGATGTCGATGTTCTTCCGATGGGACTCGAAGCCATTTTCGTTCTCTGGCTTGGTTGTGTATTCGGAAACAATGGCCTTGACCCTTGGGTTGATCTCGTAGGTGCCGGGCTCCACGTCAGGAGTCATGTCCTTTAGGTACTTCAGACCGGCATAGATGTCGGCAGAGAGGCCCTTGTACAGTTCTATATTTTCAATCTTATCGAATATCATTCGTTTTATGTCACACAGAAAACACAGAAATACACAGAAATTTTCGCAAGCAGAACTGCTGTTGCAGTTTCGTCATGTGCTAAGAGTCTCTGATCTCAAGCAAGTCTTGGCTCAGCTTCTCTCATCACCTGACACAAAACCGTTTCACATTTTTGTTCCTGCTTGATACATTCCATTTCTTACTTTTATGCTCGGATGACTTAATTCGCTATACGGTTTATTGATGTGAGTATATTGTCTGTGTTGAAGTTTACAAGAAGTCCAACTTTCTTGTCCATCAGTTTGAGATAAGTTAGAAGTTGTTTCGCAAACACATTCTTCATCTCTTCGACTGATTTCAGTTCTACGATGACATTGTCTTCTACTAATAAATCTAATCGCAATTCTGAATTCAACACATTGCCTTTATAATTAATTGGTACTTGTTTCTGTCGTTCAACCTTAAGACCTCGTTGCTTTAATTCAAAAACTAATGCTTCTTCATAGACAGACTCCAGGAGACCTGGTCCAAGTGCTTTATACACATCGTATATGGCACCGCGTATTTCAAAGGTTATCTCGTTGACTGTCATTTTTTATATTTTCACACAGAAAACACTGATATTCACAGAAATTATTGCAAGCAGTACTGCTATCGCAGTTTTATTCTGTTCTGAAAGTCTGACTGTTCAAGCGAGCTTGACGTTCATCCTCTCATTACCGAATATGAAATTCCTTTTCATTCCTGCTTTTTTCGTTCTAGAATGTTTTAAATATCACTGCCCAGTGGGACTGAAAAATTCTAAAGTGGAATGAACTGAAACGGAATCATGGATGTGATTCTGTCATGGGATTCTGAGAGTGGCGGAGCCATGCTTGCATGAGCGCAGAAACTCTTAGAATAACACGGAAACTGCTAAAGCAGGTTCAGTTCATGTAACGTTATCCGTGTTATCCGCGAGATCCGTGGTTTAAAAATATTTCTGTGGTTTCTGTGATTTCTGTGTGAGTTTTATTTGGGGCCAGTGTAGGTGGACTTGACGGATTCGTAGCTGGAGAGGGTGCCGATGTCGTAGCGGTGGCCGGGCATCTCGTAGGTGTAGACGGGAGTCTGG
>CADCEW010000079.1 GCA_902800585.1 uncultured Prevotellaceae bacterium | reverse complement strand
GATGCACCAGCGACTCCGTATCATCAGGTTCAAGATCCGGTTGTCCGATGTCAGTCAAGATCACCACACGAGGTTTCAGTTGTGCCTGCGCTCCCATTGCCATGAGACAGAGCAACAGAGAAATAATCAAATTCTTCATATCATCTAAAAGTCTGCTGATTATTTTATGCCGCAAAAATAACAATTATTTTTCGAATGACATTGGATTTTTTGCGATTTTCACATTAATATACCTCTTTCCATCTTCCCTGCATGCATAATTTTGAATTTATACATATTATCAACTATATTATAGAAAAAGAGATTCATATATTTGTGCATGAAAACAATTATAAAAAAATGTGCTAATGAAACAGTTTAAGATTAACAAGAATTACACCAATCGTTCTGAAGAGTCACTTGACAAGTACCTTGTAGAGATAAACCGTATACCTATGATCACCCCAGATCAGAAGGTCGAATTAGCCCAGATTATCAGGAAGGGCGGAAAGAAAGGAGAAGAAGCAAAGAATAAATTGGTGACTGCGAATCTCCGTTTCGTTGTCTCCGTTGCCAAACAGTACAAGGTGTTGTGACCATCAGCACAAGGTTATGGCTCCAAATACAACCCGTATGGTGTGGAGATTTTGAGCCATACCAATGGATCACCTTGGGTAGATGAAGAAACAACAGTTACCTTTGCAACCTAATTTCATCGACTCACCAAAGCAAAAACGGCAGTCCTTATTATACATACGCATACGCGCACGAAGGATTCTGAGGATATAATTATCTTTGCCGTCCAAGAGAGAGAGGTAGCTCGGTTTAATTGGATAAGGTACGGTTTAGTTTATTCCCATATTAAATATCCATAACCTAAACTAAACCTTATATCTTCCAGCTACGAAACCAGCATTACTTTACAAGGGACAAACTCGAATACGACGGAAGACTGACAGGGGAAAGTTAGAAATGACAATGAGCATCACTAAAGGACACAGCGATTGCAAGAATGTGCAAAAATCTGCGTTAAAAAGTGTAAACGTGCAAAGAACTGGAAAATCGATTTTGCAGATGTTTGCATTTTCTTTTTTTGACGGCAGTCATAATTGCAGATTTTTGCCTATTTTCCGTCCCTCCTCCGTCCCTCGGCATAGTATCTGTCCCCCGTAATTGGAGGTACATGTACTGATTATCAATTACTTATATTTGCAGATTTTACATTCTGCGTCGGAAAGTAGATTCTGCGTGGGCAAATAAACAAAACGCATGATCTTCACAGACCATGCGCTATTTATGTGTCACGCTCGCTTGGCTAAATTCCGATTATTCTGTTACATCGACACACTATTTTCTCTCTTAATTGCTGCTCGAACTTGTGCCATGTTGCTGCGCGAGACAGGGAGGAATTCGTGGCAGTGTTTGATGAGTAACTGGGTGGAGCCAGAATGTGAGACGATTTGCTCTACCTGACCAAGGTTGACCAAGAAGGCGCGATGGCAGCGGACAATCATCGGATAACCCTGTAACGTTTCTTCCATCTGTTTCATGGTGGCACGAAGCATGTCGGTATGCACCTGATCGTTGCGCAGATGGTTAACCTTGACATAGTTGCCCACAGCCTCTATATATAATAGGTGGGAAATCTGGAGCGTCACCGATTCGTTAGTCGTGCCAGTAAGCGTTAGCTCCTGCGGTTGGGGTTTCTCAATTGGCTCTTTCGCTTCGTTTGTCGAAAACTTCTTCAACTCCTCATTCAGCAGTCTCGTCTCTTCCAGTTCCATCGCCAGATATTCGCTGCGGTATTTGAAGCGCCAGTAGAGTCCGATGGCGAAGGAGCAGAAGGCGATGATGACGAGGGTTTCAAGGAAATTAACAAGAGAGAACAGATTACCCTCTACACGGTCGCTCAGCACGAAATGACGATAGAGACAGATGCCCAGTGCCACGAGTGGCGTGTTGATGAACTGGAACCAGAGATTGCGGCGGATGATGTATTCGGCACCTTTCTCAAACGACCTCGGCATCTTGACGACATACTTCAGGATGACATCGGTCATCATACATATCGAGAATCCTATCACCCAGAAGGCAGCCAGATGCACGTAGGCCTGCCACTGCCAAGCATCCAATCCGAAGGGCTTGAAGACGGCCAGCGCCACCACCATAAACGTGGTGCTGATAATCCTTGTCGTAATCGTTTCTATACGTCCCTGTTTCATTTCAATTGACAAAAGTACAAAAAAACAATGACATTCGTAACAAAACCATGCAGAATATCCCAAAAGTTTGCCGAGGCTGCAACTTTATCATACCTTTGCAACGTCTAAATGGACAAAAAGTTTATAATAATAATTGAAATGCAAACAATGAGATTCGCAACACTAGTGGCTGCAATGATGATGACACTGATGACATTCGCCAAGACACAAGACTGGGGCGGACGAGTAATTGACGAGAAAGGCGAGCCGATGCCCTATGTGAATGTAGTGCTGTTGTCGCTGCCCGACTCGGCCTTCGTGCAGGGCGCAATGACAGACATGGACGGCGTGTTCAAGATTGTGACAGATGTCAACCAAGGTCTCCTCAAGGTAACCTACGTGGGCTACCAGACCTTATATATAAATGCAGGTCCTGACCTGACCATTCAGATGAAGGAGGACTTGCAGCTGCTCAGCGAGGTCGTCATAAAGGGCCAGTTGCCGAAGACTTTCGTCAAAGGTGATGCTATGCGCACCACCGTCTCTGGAACGATATTGGAGAAGGCAGGAACCATCTCAGACGCACTGTCGAAGATACCATCGTTGGAAGCAGAGCGCGAAGGCGGCGTGAAGGTGTTGGGACGTGGCGATGCCGAGGTATATATCAATGGACGCAAGGTGCAGGATATGAAGGAACTCTCTCGTCTGCGCTCCGACCAGATTCAGCATGTCGATGTGGTGCAGAACCCTGGCGCCCGCTATGCCGCCTCAGTGAAGGCCGTCGTTCGCATCACGCTGAAAAAGGCACAGGGCGAGGGTTTCAGTTTTCAGAACAGCACACAGTTCATGTACCAGTATGGCGGTTCGCTGAACAATAACCTCACTGCCAACTATCGTACTGGCGGATTCGACGTGACGGGTTCGTTCTGGGTGGGCACCTATAATCATTATAAGGGATTGCAAGTCAACGATATGCTTTACTATGTGGGACCAGATGAGGTGACAGGACACTCCACTCAGGAGATGACACACCCCTGGCACGCATGGTCGCCACAGTTGCAGTTCAATTATATGGTCAACGAGAATCACACTTTCGGCGCCTATTACAAATACGACCGCACTCCCAGAAGCGAGTTGAAAGGCGACTACCTGACGGATATGTTCGAGAACGGCATACTGACTGAGCGCTCCGCAAGCTACATCTGGCAGGACCAAAGTATCAAGAAGCACATCTTCAACGCCTATTACAACGGTAAGGTGGGACAATTGGGTATCGACCTGAACATTGACGGACTCTTCGATGACACCAAGACGCCTGGACGTACAACGGAGAAAACAACGGTTGTCGACGCCGACCCCGTTGACCGAAACATCGAGAGCAATACCAACAGCGCCAATAATTTCTGGGCTTCGAAGCTCATCTTCAGCTATCCCATACTGAAGGGCAACCTCTCCGTGGGTGGCGAATATAGCTACAACCATCGCACGGACGCCTACACATTCCAAGCTTCCGACGATGTGCCCGTGAAAGCCACCGACACGGAGATTAATGAGAAGTCGACAGCAGTCTTCGTCGAGTACGGTAGACAGTTCGGTATGGTGTTTGCACAGGCTGGCCTGCGCTACGAGCACCTGACCAACGACTACTTCAACTTCGGCAAGCGCGAGGACGAGGTGTGTCGCAATTACGGCGACTGGTTCCCCACTGCTACCCTCTCCGCTCCCATCGGAAAGGTACAACTGAGCCTGTCGTATCGTCGTGACATCCAGCGCCCTGCCTACTCGAACCTGACCAGTTCGACGATATACGTCAACCGTTACACCTACCAGAGCGGCAACCCCTACCTAAAGCCGACCTACACGCACAGCCTCGTGCTGAATGCGGCCTATCAGTGGGCAAACCTGACCATCAACTATGGCCGTCTGAAGAACAGCGAAACAATGTCCACCGAGCCGTTCCCTGGCAGCACGGATCCACTTATCAGCCTTGTCCGTCCCATTAACAGCGACGAGGACTACAACCAACTTTCGCTGAGCCTGTCAGCACGACCCACTATCGGAAAGTGGCATCCCATGTGGTATGCGTTCATCGTCTTCCAGAACTACAAGACACCAACGGCTGATAGCTCAATCAAGACCCTTGACAGGCCATACGTCTCACTCATCTGGAACAACGACATAGAACTGCCCCATCATTTCCGCCTAAGTGCCAATGCTCAGTGGGCTTCGAAGGGCGATTACAACAATTTCAGTATTACAGCCCAGCGATTCGACCTCACACTCGGCATACAGCGCGACTTCAACCTCCGTAGCCTCGGACAGCTGACACTCGATGTGCGTTGCGTTGACATCTTCAACACCAATAAGACCGATGCCACCATCTACGGCATCCGCGATTTGTCTGTCAGCAACCCCGCCCGTCGTACGTTCCTGGTCAACCTCAATTGGAAGTTTAACGAGGCTCGCTCGAAATATCGTGGCAGTGGTGCTGGCGAGAAGCAGAAGGCGAGAATGTAATAAGAACTTCCCTAAAAATTTGGCTTACTCTTCAACTATGTGTATCTTTGCATAGTAAAAAGATGGAAGAAATGAATAAGAAACGGCTTTTATATCTGGATAATCTAAAGGTGTGCCTGACAGTGTTGGTGATATTCCACCACGCTGGTCAGGCATACGGCGATGGTGGCGACTGGGCTTACCATCCCAGCAATCCAGCCGAGTTTATGCCTTGGATATGGCACTTCTTCTCCGTCAATGCAGCCTTCTTTATGGGGCTGTTCTTCCTGATTTCAGGTTACTTCGTACCCACAAGTTTCGACAAACAAGGAGCAAAGATTTTCGTGCAGAAGAAACTCATCCGCTTGGGTATCCCACTGTTACTGATGGGTGGACTGATTTCTGTTTTATCAGGCAAACCAGAAATTGGGCACATGTGGTATATCGAGAGTCTGCTGGTGTTCTGCCTCATTTATGCCTTGGTACGCCAATGCTGCAAACCTATCGATGGTGAGTGCTCATCGAGACCTACCATCATCGGCCTGCTGATATTTGGCGGCATCATGGGCATAGGCAGTTATTTCATTCGTCAGGTCAGCCCACAGGATCATTGGATATGGCCCTTTGGCATCATCCCGTTGCCTATGGAACCTGCCCACTATCTGCAATACGTCATGATGTTCGTCATCGGCATTCTGGCACGAAGATTTGCCTGGCTCGAAAAGATGGGTAACACCACTGGAGCACTATCGCTAACGATTGGCTGTCTTTTGGCTTTAGGTATCTATCTTCGCGATGGCGGGGTTTGGAATGACTTCGTAACTCAGTGGTTTGGTATCTACGAATCGCTTCTGTGCGTCTTCATCTGCTTTGGACTGATATGGTTATTCCGAGAATGTGGAAACTGGGATAGCAAATTCTGGCAGTGGTGTGCCGCCCAGTCGTATGGTGCCTATATCTTCCATCTGCTGCTGATGATAGTCCTGCAACATGCCACTGACGGCATCTGGATGGGAGCCTTCGGTAAGTTTATGTTCATCGGCATGATTACCACCATCTGTTCGTATGTACTCACTTGGTTAGTAAGACTGATTCCTGGAGCAAAGAAAGTATTATGAATAATATGAAAATACGTTTAGAAGAAACAAATGATTATCGTGAGGTAGAGAACCTGACGCGTGAGGCATTCTGGAATGTCTATCGTCCTGGATGCACAGAACATTATGTACTCAATCAGTATAGAACGAATCCCGATTTCATCCCAGAACTTGATTTCGTGATGACGGAGGACAACAAGATTATCGGCCATGTGATGTTTTCGAAAGCAGAGATTATGCTTGACGATGGAACACCCTACCCTTCTTGGACTTTCGGTCCCATCAGCATTCATCCAGACTACAAGCGCAAGGGCTATGGTTTGAAATTGCTAAAGTATGCGATAGAGAAAGCCAAGGAGATGGGTATAGGTCTTCTACAGATGGAAGGCAACATCGAGTTTTACAAGCATGCAGGTTTCGATCTCGCCAGCAAGATGAATATTCACTATCATGCAGAGCCACGAGATTCAGAAGTGCCGTATTTCCTCGCTCAAGAACTGATTCCTGGCTATTGGGGCAATCGTGAGGGAACTTATTGTCCGCCCAAGGGCTATTTTGTGGCCGACGAGAATCCGGAGGCTTTCGAGGGTTACGAAGCCACCTTCGCCCAGAAGGAGAAACTCCGCCTGCCAGGACAATTAGGATACGAAGAATAAAACGTTGGAGAAAATGAAACATTTGTTATTACTCTTGGCGTTTCTGATTTCTGGAGTCATGCCCCTCCAAGCGCAAAAGTCAAGGCCGAAGGTAAAAATATTGATGGAGATTCGCCCGGAGGTAAACTACGTGACGCATCTCTACACGCTGGCGGAACTGGGATTCTCTGACTCAACGTATGCAGCGAAGTATGGCGGCACACTTCCACAGGCCGCTATTGATACCTTGCAGAAGTATAAGAACTACCTGACCTTCGGACAAGGCGAGGGGGGCATGTTGGCTGGGCAGTTCTTCTTTGGTGTTTCGGCCGAAGACATTCCTAATGCCGACTCGATGCGGATAGTGATGGATGTGGTGATGAATGAAGGCAGGAAAACAAATGTGCCAGCCGACGTGATGGCTGCAGTCCGTGCCATCGCCGAGGTGTATGTAACTCACTATGACGCTTATCTCAAGAATGTCTATCCACAAGTGAAGGCGGATATGGAGGAGCGTCGGCAGTTGCTAAGCCAGAAGATGGAAGAGCACTCTTTTGTTAAGGACTGGGAACGAGTGACGTGTTACACTTGGCATCGTGGCGATTATCACTGGTTGCTGTATCGTGCAGGTCAGAAAGGTCCCTCGTACAACAATCTGAACGACAGCACCAACACCGTGTGGTACAATCAGGATATCGACTACCAGTTGGCGATGTTCAGCCATGAGTTCGGAATTTTCCTGATGCAGGACAGCATCGACCCCATCGTGGAGGAAATGAAAATCTATACACGGAAACTTGATTCGGAGCACGACCTGACCTACGTGCCCTGGAGCGCCTTCGAGAGTCTGGCCTGCTGGTACAACTGTAAGATTGCGGGCAAGGAGACTGCCGATTACCGTGCCTTCGGCGAGGCAGACGTGAAGACGTTTTGTCGGATATTCGATCGTCTATCAAAAGAGGGTATCATCAATCCTACAGAACTCTATCACAAAGGAATTATGGAGTATTTGAATAATAATGATGGAAACAAATAGACTGATATTGCGCCCTTGGCGTGATTCGGATGCGGAGACGCTCTTCAAGTGGGCTTCCGATCCTGATGTCGGGCCTCGTGCCGGATGGGCACCACATAAGAGCGTGGAGGAGAGTTTGGAGATTATCCGCACCGTGTTTAACGATGCACTGCACACTTGGGCAATCGAGTTGAAGGAAACGGGCGAGGCGATTGGCGCTATGGGCTATGGGCCTTCGTGTGAGTGTGATTTGCCAGCTCGTGAGGGTGAGCCGCTCATCGGCTATTGGGTGGCGAAGCCCTATTGGAATCAGGGTATCTGTACGGAAGCGCTGCAGCTGATGTTAAACCACATCCGAGAAACAACAGACATTAAATCGCTCATTAGCGGCCATTTTATAGATAACCCAGCCTCAGGCCGAGTGATGGAAAAATGTGGCTTCATTCCCACAGGTGAGACCTGTATCGACGCAAACCAGTATCAGGGCGCAAACAGACCTATCAGAGTATTAAGATTGGAATTATTATGAATAAAATGATTGCTTGCTGTGGCATTAACTGCGAGACCTGCGAGGCTCGTATCGCCACGATGAAGAACGACGACAAAATGCGCGTCGAGGTTGCGAAGAAATGGTGTGAGATGAATCATACCGACCAGATCACACCTGAGAGCATTAATTGCACAGGATGCCGTGTGGAAGGCATCAAGTTCTACTTCTGCAGCCACATGTGCGAAGTTCATAAATGTGTAGTAGCCAAGGGTTACGAGACTTGTGGCGACTGCCCAGACAAGGACACCTGCAAAAAGGTTGGTGTTATCTGGGAGAACTGCGCCAAGGCGAAGAAGAATCTGGGAGGAGAGTAAAACATGGATAAGATACACAATAAAGCACTTGTAGTTATCGACATACAGAACGACATCACCAAGCACTATCGTGACATCATCGACAATATCAATGCAGCCATCGAATGGGCTGTGACGGAGGGTATGCACATTGTGTATATTAAACACAACAACATCACCGCTGCTACGCGAACGTTCAAACCTGGCAGCAAGGGCGAGGAACTAGTGCCTGAAATGAAGGTCGTGTCAGACAATATCTTCGTGAAGACAAAAAGCAATGCCCTCACAAACGAGGCGTTTTCTGCTTTCATCGCGGCGAACGGCATCAATGAGTTTTACGTGGCAGGTGCTGATGCTACGGCCTGCGTGAAATCGACGTGTTTCAACATGGCCAAAACAGGCTTCACGGTGCATGTCCTCTCCGACTGCATTACCAGTTACGATCTGAAGAAGCTACCAGAGATGTTCGCCTATTATGAAAGTAAAGGCTGCGAGATCAAAACGCTTGCCGATTACAAACAATGAAAGAACATAATGAAACAAAGCTATGTGCTATAGAGAAGAAGCCATCGAATGTGTAAAAGATCATGTTCTCCAGATACATAAGCAAATATATGCCAAGTATGAAGGGGATTTTGACAGGAT
>CADCEW010000078.1 GCA_902800585.1 uncultured Prevotellaceae bacterium | reverse complement strand
CGTGCCGACACGATGTTTGGTGTCACGTTTATGGTACTGGCTCCAGAGAGTGAACTCGTAGCAGAGCTTACCACTCCCGAACAGAAGGCAGAAGTTGAAAAATATCTTGACTATGTCAAGAAGCGTACAGAGCGTGATCGCCAGATGGACCACAAGGTAACGGGTGTGTTCTCTGGAAGTTATGCCATCAATCCATTTAATGACGAGAAGATTCCTATCTGGATAGCTGAATATGTGTTAGCTGGTTATGGTACAGGTGCCATCATGGCTGTCCCTGCCCACGACTCTCGTGACTACGCCTTTGCCAAGCACTTTAACCTTCCTATCATCCCGTTGATAGAAGGTGCTGATGTCAGTGAGGAAAGTTATGATGCCAAAGAGGGTATCATGTGTAACTCTGCAAGTGCGAAGTTCAGCCTGAACGGACTGACTGTCAAGGAGGCTATTGCTGCTACGAAGAAGTTTGTCACGGAACAAGGATTAGGTCGAGTAAAGGTAAACTATCGCTTACGCGACGCCATTTTCTCACGTCAAAGATATTGGGGTGAGCCTTTCCCTGTCTATTACAAGGACGACATGCCTTATATGATTCCTAAGGAGTGTCTGCCTTTGGAGCTGCCTGAGATTGATAAATACCAGCCAACAGAAACAGGCGAACCTCCATTGGGACGTGCAAAGATATGGGCATGGGATACGAAAACTGACAAGGTCGTTGATAAGTCACTTATCGACAATAAGTCCGTATTCCCACTTGAACTCAATACCATGCCTGGATTTGCTGGTAGTTCAGCATATTACCTCCGCTATATGGACCCCAAGAACGAAAAGGCACTGGTTAGTCGTGATGCGGATGAGTATTGGCGTAATGTCGACCTCTATGTCGGTGGTACAGAACACGCAACAGGTCACTTGATTTATTCTCGTTTCTGGAACAAGTTCCTCTATGACTCCGGCTATTCTTGTGAGGACGAGCCATTCAAGAAACTTGTCAATCAAGGTATGATTCAAGGACGCTCTAACTTCGTGTATCGTATTGAGGATGAGGGAGCCGATAAGGGTAAGTTCGTCAGTTTCGGTCTGAAGGACAAATACACCACAACTCCTATCCATGTCGATGTGAACATCGTTTCTGCCGATGTGCTTGATATCGATGCCTTTAAGGCTTGGCGTCCAGAATATGAGAATGCCGAGTTTATTCTCGAGAACGACAAATATATCTGTGGATGGGCAATAGAAAAGATGTCGAAATCGATGTTCAATGTCGTCAATCCAGATATGATTGTCGAGAAATATGGTGCTGATACTTTACGTCTCTATGAGATGTTCTTAGGTCCTGTGGAACAGTCGAAGCCTTGGGATACCAACGGTATTGACGGTTGCCACCGCTTCCTGAAGAAGTTCTGGGCATTGTTCTATGGGAATGCTCGCGACAATGCAGAAGGCAAACTTTTGGTTGATGACAGTGAACCCACAAAAGATAATCTGAAGAGTGTTCATAAACTCATCAAGAAAGTCTCACAGGACATTGAAGTGTTCTCATATAATACCTCTATCTCTGCCTTCATGATCTGTGTCAACGAACTGGCTCAGCAGAAGTGTAAGAGTCGTGAGGCCTTGAAGACGTTAGTTATCCTTATCGCTCCGTTTGCTCCGCATATCGCAGAAGAGTTATGGGAGGCTCTGGGAGAGCAGGGTAGTGTATGCGATTCAAAATGGCCTACATGGAATGAAGAGTATCTGGTAGAGAATACTATCAAGTTAGGCGTTGCCTTTAATGGTAAGACCCGCTTTGATATGGAATTCCCTGCTGATGCCGATAATGCTACTATCGAGAAGACGGTATTGGCTGACGAACGTGCTCCAAAGTATATTGACGGCAAACAAATCGTAAAGGTTATCATCGTCCCTAAGCGTATGGTGAATATCGTATTGGGTAAATGACAGTAAATCATAAACATATATGGAATGAGGTCAAGGACTATCTTTGCATAGCCCTTGGACTTGCCATGTATACCGTTGCTTTTACGGTATTCCTGATGCCCTATCAGATTGTGGCAGGTGGTGTGACAGGTCTTTCTGCTATTATCTACTATGCCACAGGATTCCATTTGGAAAACACTTATATCATCATCAATGGAATTCTGTTAATTGTCGCCTTGAAAATATTGGGTGTAAAATTCCTGATGAAGACCATCTTTGCCATCTTCACCCTCTATTTCATGCTGATGTTTGCTCAGGAGATTCTTCCCAAACAACCTAATGGATTGCCTTTTAAGTTGATGGGGGAAGGGCAAGATTTCATGTCAATGATTATTGGTTGTGTTATCACTGGTATAGCCCTTGCTACCGTATTCCTGAATAATGGTTCAACAGGGGGTACAGATGTCATTGCCGCCTCTGTGAATAAATTCCATCCGAATGTGTCATTAGGTAATGTGCTGATTGCTGCTGATTTCTGTATTATCGGTTCCTGTATGTTCTTTCCGCAATTCGGCACCTACTTGGAACGCGCCCATAAAGTGATGTTCGGTTTCTGTGTGATGGCAATGGAGAATTATGTACTTGACTATGTGATGAATGCCAGACGACAATCCGTGCAGTTCCTTATCTTTACTAAAAAATGGCAAGAGATTGCCAATGCCATTGGTACGGAGATGAATCATGGTGTGACAATCCTTGACGGACACGGCTGGTATACTGGTGAGAAGATGAAAGTTCTCTGTATCCTCGCCAAGAAAAATGAGAGCATCAATATGTTCCGACTAATTAAAATGATAGACCCTAATGCCTTTGTAAGCCAGTCGAGTGTTATTGGTGTCTATGGCGAAGGGTTTGAAGAGATGTGGGTGAAGATTAAGCAAGAGAAAAAGAAAAATGAAGATAGTATTCGCGACGAACAACCAGCACAAGCTTGACGAAATCAGGGGAATCTTGGGTGACGGTTTTGAGATTGTTTCCTTAAATGATATCGGTTGTCATAAAGATATTCCTGAGACAGGAAAGACTTTAGAGGAGAATGCTTTACAAAAAGCACAGTATGTGTATGAACACTATCATGTAAATTGTTTTGCAGATGATACAGGTCTGGAGGTGGATGCCTTAAATGGCGCACCTGGTGTCTATAGTGCAAGATATGCCGGTGGTGAAGGACACGACTCAGAAGCGAATATGACAAAACTTCTTCATGAATTAGGAAATAATAACAACCGTAAGGCAAGATTCCGCACCGTTATTGCGTTAATAGAGAAAAAAGACGTGTGTCCCTGTGGCTGCACAAGTGTCAAGAAAGTCCATCAGTTTGAAGGTATTGTCAATGGTGAGATTATCCGAGAGCGTAGGGGAGGAGAGGGCTTTGGCTACGATCCTATCTTCCAACCAGAAGGTTACGACAAGACTTTTGCAGAATTAGGAATGGATATCAAGAACACTATCAGTCATCGGGCACGTGCCACACAAAAATTGGCAGAGTATCTCAAAACGCTATAACATATGAAGAAATACATCATCATTCTTTTCTTGTCAATTATCAACTGCCAATTGGTAAATGCTCAGATTGGCAAATGGAAAGCCTATATGGCTTATTATGATGTGCAACAGATCCAAAAGGCTGGTGATGAACTTTTTGTGATGGCAAGTAATGATCTCTATCAATATAATCTCAACGACCAAAGTATCTATACTTATGACAAGACAAATGGTATGAGTGATAACTATATCACACATATTAAATGGTGTCCTAAGGCAGAACGTCTGGTAGCTGTTTATCAAAATTCCAACATTGACCTTGTTAGTATAGAGAATGATGTTATTAATGTAAGTGATCTATATACCAAGGTAATTACAGGGGATAAAACAGTTAATCATGTTACTATCTATGGACAATATGCTTATTTAGCCTGTGGCTTCGGTATCGTGAAACTGGATGTTGCCAATAGCGAAATCAGCGAGTCATATATGCTCAATCAAAATATCCTGAATATTGTTATTAATAATGATATCATCTATGCTAAGACGAATCAATATGTTCTTTATGGTTCTCTCAAAAGTAATCTGATAGATCCAAATAACTGGAAGAAAACTATCACTTATCCTTCTTTTGATGAAGATAGCACAGATTATAAAAATTATATTGAAACAGTTAAGAAATTGAATCCTGGAGGACCGAAATACAACCACTTCTTCAATATGCAGATGTATCACGGGAAACTCTACACAGTAGGAGGAGGATGGTACCAATTTGCTAATTTCAGAAGACCTGCAACAGTTCAAATATTAAACGAAGACAAAGAATGGACTATTTATCAAGATGATGTAAAACCTGCTTTTGCTTCAAATTATCTAGATTTAAATTCTATAGCTATAGATCCTTTTAATGAAAATCATGTAATGGTTGCTTCCTGTTCTGGTGTTTATGAATTCTTAGATGGAAAATTCATCAAAAATTATACGGAAGGAAATACCAGTTACTTTGAGTCTGCTGCAGATAATGGCGACCCTGAATATGTCCGTACAGATGGTATTATCTATGACCAAGAAGGTAACCTTTATTGTCTGAATAGTGGTTCTAAAACAGGTATCATCAAACTAAGTAAAGACGGTATATGGAGTGGATTCATGGATAAAGCTCTCATTGACAAACCAGATCATGCCATGCGAGTGATGAAACGTTCTATAATGGATAGTAACGGATTTTTATGGTTTGTGAATGCACATAGTGATCATCCTGCTTTTTTCTGTTATGATTATCAAAATGACATTATTGTCCGATATGACAATTTTACTAATGAGGATGGAATAAATATTTCTAATGCATGGGCAGAATGTATCTGTGAGGATATAGATGGAAATATATGGGTAGGAACAGATAAAGGACCTGTTTATATAACGAATACTGAGAAGGCTGATCCTTCGCGTGGAGTCATCCAATATAAAGTACCAAGAAATGATGGTACGGAATACGCTGATTATCTATTGGCTGGTATAGATATTACAAGTATTGTTATTGATGGTGCAGGACGTAAATGGTTTGGGACAAATGGAAATGGGGCTTATCTCATTAGTGCCGATAACAATACTCAAATACAACATTTTACAACTACCAACAGTCCATTACTAAGTGATAATATTGAATCTATAGCTATTAATAATAAAACAGGTGAAGTATTCTTTGGAACAACAGCAGGACTTTGTTCTTATATGAGTGATGCTATAGAACCCTCTGAAGAAATGACAGATGATAATGTTTATGCTTATCCTAATCCTGTGGATTTAAATAATTACAACGGACTTATTACTATCGTAGGTCTTACCTTTAATGCAGATATTAAAATTACTAATGCTGCTGGTTTTTTGATTGCTGAAGGACGTAGTAATGGTGGATTGTTTACTTGGGATGGTAAAGACAAAAAAGGTAATCGTGTAGCCAGTGGTGTCTATAACGTTATTACTGCCACAAAAGATGGAAATAAAGGTACTGTCTGTAAGATAGCCATTATCAAATAAAAGAATGCTGGAGATTAACTTAACTCCAGCATTTTCTCTATAGGCTTCACTGCTTTTTTTGCAATCTTTGAATCAACTTCTACTGTTGGCCACTCATATTTTAAAGTATTATATATCTTCAATAATGAGTTCATCTTCATATAGTCACACTCATTACAATGACAACCAATACTACCTTCTGATATCTCTGGTGGAACAGGATAGAACTTCGTATCAGGACATTGACGTTGCATTTCATGTAAAATTCCAGCCTCTGTAGCCACGATATACTCTTCAGTGGGGTGTTCTACCGCATACTTCAAAAGAACGGCTGTAGAGCCTACTATATCGGCTATAGCAAGTACTGGACCTTTACATTCTGGATGAGCTAATACCAATGCTTTTGGATGTTCTTCTTTTAATTTAAGAATTTCTGGTACTGAAAAACGTTCATGAACATGACAACCACCATTCCATAATAACATTTTTCTACCTGTTATTTCATTAATATAAGAACCTAAATTATAGTCAGGACCAAAAATAATCTTAGCATCCTTTGGGAAAGTATCTACTATCTTCTTGGCATTACCACTAGTAACTACTACATCTGTCAATGCTTTAACAGCAGCTGTAGTATTCACATAACTGACTACTTGATAGCCAGGATGTTCTTTCTTATATTTCTTCAAATCCTCAGCTTTACAACTATCAGCAAGAGAACATCCAGCATTCAGATCAGGACATAATACTAATTTATCTGGAGAGAGAATCTTACAAGTCTCTGCCATGAAATGAACTCCACACATGACAATAATCTTCGCATCTGTCTCTGCAGCCTTTCGGGCTAATGCAAGAGAATCACCAATAAAATCAGCAATCTCTTGTATCTCACCTTTTGTATAATAGTGTGCTAATATGACAGCATTCTTTTCTTCTGCCATACGACGAATTTCTTTTTGAAGATCAATACCTTCTGTAATAGGTTCGTCTATAAAACCTTGTTTAATCCATTCAGTTTTCAACTTCATATTATTATTATCTTTTTTTATTTTTTTCTTTTAAAATGAAATGAGTATGATGATACATCGTTGATAAGTGCAAAACTTTATATTTATTTTCTTGCTAATTATTTTATACACTTTTATAACTTAGTATTTCACATACTCAAAGAATACTTTCTTATTGATTTATAATCATATAAGATGTTTATCCACATTTTCTAATTTTGGTGCAAATATAATAAGTTTATATATTTTTTCATCGTAAAAGTATGGAAAAGTTATTTAGAAAGTACTTATTTATTATTTTTATTCATAAGAAGAGTAGGGGATAACTGTTTTATGTGAATATTCGCATAAGTTATAAACATACTTATCCACTAATTTATCCACACTTATTTAATTTCGTAGCATCAATGTCTCTGCAAACTTATAGATGATAATACCTGCTGTTACACTGACATTCATAGAGTGTTTGGTACCTAATTGTGGTATTTCCAGACAGCCGTCTGAAGCATCTACTACTTCCTGGTGTACTCCTTTTACTTCATTACCAAGAATAACAGCATATCGTTGTCCTTCTTGTGGAATAAAGGTATGTAGTTTCGTAGAGTGTTCTACTTGCTCTACAGAAAGTACTTGATAACCTTCATTTTTCAATTCATCTACAGCTTCTAATGCTGTCTTAAAGTATTTCCAGTTTACAGAATCCTCAGCTCCCAATGCTGTCTTATGTATTTCTGTTGCTGGTGGTGTACAACTGATACCACAGAGATAGACAGCTTCCACTCGAAAAGCGTCACAGGTACGGAAAACACTACCTACATTATACATCGAACGTACATCATCAAGTACGACAATCAGTGGTAGTTTATCAGCTTCTTTAAATTCCTCAATGGAAAGTCGCTGCATTTCTATAGTACGTATTTTTCTCATGTTCTTTTAATGTGCTTCCAACCAGTTTGTTCCAAAACCACTATCTGCTACAAGTGGAACTTTCATTTCAAAAGCATTCTGCATCTCTTCGAGTACGATGCGCTCCACCTTTTCCTTCTCATCAGGATAGACGCTGAAGTTGAGTTCGTCATGTACCTGGAGAATCATCTTGGAACGGATATTCTCTTCCTTGAAACGTTGGTAGATATGAATCATAGCTACCTTGATAATATCGGCAGCAGTACCCTGAATAGGAGCATTAATGGCATTTCGCTCAGCGAATCCACGCACTACAGAATTCGCACTATTGATATCTGGAAGATAACGTCGACGACCAAATAGGGTAGTGACATAGCCCTGCTGGCGAGCTATTTCCTTGGATTTCTCCATATAATCATGCACCTGTGGGAAAGTGTTGAAATAACCATCTATCAGCATCTTAGCTTCGTCTCGAGGAATATAGTAATACCATAGATAATACCAAAGTTAGCGCGTTTGGATTTTGTACGTTCATCACGTGTGACTTCTGAGATATCTTTCTTATAGATATTCGCAGCAGTGGCTGCATGTAAATCCTTTCCTTCACGGAACACCTCTATCATATTCTTGTCTTGAGAGAGATGTGCCATGACACGCAACTCTATTTGACTGTAATCAGCAGAGAAGAACAAACAACCAGGCTCTGGGATAAAAGCTTTACGAATCTCCTTGCCGTCCTCACCACGAATGGGAATATTTTGTAAGTTGGGATCTGATGAAGATAATCGTCCTGTTGCTGTAATAGTCTGGTTAAATGAGGTATGGATATGTCCTGTCTTGGGATTAATCAGTTTAGGGAGTGCCTCGACATACGTACCAATGAGTTTTTTCAATCCTCTGTGTTCTAAGATATCAGCGACAATCTCATGTTTGTTTTTTAATTGTTGCAGTACTTCCTCTGAAGTCACATACTGACCAGTCTTGGTCTTCTTAGCCTTCTCTACTATCTTGAGTTTGTCAAACAGTATTTCACCTACTTGTTTGGGTGATGCAATATTAAATTGTTGTCCAGCCAATTCATAGATACGCTGTTCTATTTCCAACATACGTTGGGTAAATTGCTTGTTGGTCTCAGCTAATGATGCTATATCTAAGCAGACTCCATTCATCTCCATATCAGCAAGGACAGGCATCAAAGGCATCTCTATCTCATAGAACAATTTCTCGGCACCATGTTTCTTTAGTTCTGGTTCTAACTTGTTCTTCAGTTGGAGAGTGATATCTGCATCCTCACAGGCATATTCATAGATATCAATAGGGGAGAGGTCTCGCATGGAACGCTGGTTCTTTCCTTTTGGTCCTATCAGTTCATCAATATGGATGGTTTGATAATGCAAATAGATCTCTGCCATATAATCCATGTTATGATGCAACTCAGGTTGAATGAGATAATGGGCTATCATTGTGTCCCACATCTTACCTTTGAGTTCGATGCCATAGTTACGCAACACCTCTAAGTCATATTTCAGATTTTGACCTACCTTCAATATTTTCTCATTCTCATAAACGGGTCGGAAAATCTCAACAACTTTTAGAGCCTCTTCACGATCAACAGGTACAGGGACATAAAAAGCCTTGTGTTCTTCCACAGAGAAACTCAATCCAACCAATTCTGCGTCAATAGCATTAGTTGAGGTAGTCTCTGTGTCTAGAGTGAGAAAATCTTTTGTCAAGAAAAAGTCAGTTAATTTCTTCATTTCCTCCTCATTATCAACAAGTTGGTATTCATGAGAAGTCGTTTTTAACGTCTCATAATTCGAAAATTCTGGCTCAACTGTCCCGTTGGTCG
>CADCEW010000077.1 GCA_902800585.1 uncultured Prevotellaceae bacterium | reverse complement strand
AAATACCGCTTTGCCATCGGTTTCATCCGTACCTCGTCGCCCTGCATCGCCAAGTAACACACCCAGTTATCATAGTCGAGAAACTGCATGTCATCAGGTAGTTTTGTTAAAGCTGCTTCGGCATAAGTTTTTGGGTCTCCATAACCTTTACCCGATACAGATTCACGATAAGCACAGAAATTAAAAGTATAACTATCAGGAATAGATGCCTCCATCTCATGTATCACTTGTTTTGCCGTTGAATCCTCTTGATGAAACCAACTCATATAACGTGCTGCATGATAATAATTTAGCCATGCCGTTTCGTTCGTTGGATCTTTCTGCGTCAACGCTTTCCATGCCTCTTTCTGTTCTGTGTACCACACAAAATCCTTTTCCGTAACGATTGGACTTTCTACCTTTACTGCCTTTGCTTGTGCCATTGCACTAATACCTAATATGGTCAGGCTGATACTCAACAATAACTTTTTCTGTTTCATTCTTTTGTTTTTATCAATTAAACGATTCATGTCTTTTGTTATTGCATACACATAAACCATGAAATCGTTCATGAATATAGCAATAATAATTCTTCATGTAAGATAAATTTAAGTATCTAACAAAAATATTGCACAAAAATTTTGCGAATGTGCAGAAAAGATATTATCTTTGCACAAAATTTTGAAAATTGTGCAATGAACGATATACCATCTTTTAATTCCTATATTGTCAAAACAATCAAGGAAAACTGGCTATTAGATGCGCTAACAGACTATAAAGGGGCTACATTACAATATCATGATGTAGCCCGTAAGATAGAGAAGTTGCATATCATGATGGCTGCTGCAGGTATTGAGAAGGGAGACCGTATTGCTGTATGCGGACGTAACTCTGCTCATTGGGCTGTTGCTTATCTTGCCACATTGACCTATGGTGCTGTAGTTGTGCCGATACTCCATGAATTCAATGCAGAACAGATTCACAATATTGTCAACCATTCCGAGTCAAAACTTCTCTTTGTCGGTGATTATGTCGTGAATATCATTGATCCGAATGAAATGCCGAATCTGGAAGGAATCCTCAATCTGCCCGACTTCTCACTACATACTTGTAAAAATGAACAACTGATGGATGCCCGTGAGCATCTTAACCAATTGTTTGGAGAGAAATACCCTATGGCGTTCCGTGCCGAGCATATCAACTGGCATGTTGACCAACCAGACGAGTTATGCATGCTCAATTATACGAGTGGCACTACTGGATACTCTAAAGGAGTCATGCTCCCCTATCGTTCTCTGTGGGGTAATGTGGATTTCTGTATCAAACAGTTGGGACCGAAAATGCCTAAATTCAGTCGTATGCTGAGCATCCTGCCAATGGCACATATGTACGGACAGGCCATAGAATTTCTGTTCCCCTTCTGTTCCGGCTATCATATTTTCTACCTTACGCGTCTACCTTCTCCTGCTATTATTGCAGAGGCATTTAAGATGGTGAGACCCCATCTAGTTGTTGCAGTTCCTCTGATTATCGAGAAGATTATCCGTAAGCGTGTATTCCCCAAGATACAAAGCAATGCCATTAAGATTATGTTGCAGATGCCCGTTGTCTCCAAGAAAGTAAAGGAGCGTATCTGTCAGGAGGTATATGCTGCCTTTGGCGGTGAAGCTTACGAGGTTATCGTGGGTGGTGCTCCGCTGAATCAGGAGATAGAGGCCTTCCTCAGGGATATCGACTTCCCCATCACAACGGGTTATGGTACCACAGAATGTGCGCCGCTTATCAGTTATAGTGACTATCACGATTTTGTTGCAGGTTCGTGTGGAACACCTGTGGACCACATGGAAGTGAAAATCCTGTCAAATAATCCTAGGACAATTGCTGGTGAGATTGTGACACGTGGTACGAACGTGATGTTGGGCTATTATAAAAATGAGAAAGCCACCAACAAGACGCTTGACAGTGACGGATGGTATCATACAGGCGACCTTGGTACTATGTCGGCAGACGGACATATATTCATTCGTGGACGCTCGAAGAACATGCTGTTAGGAGCCAACGGACAGAATATATATCCAGAAGAGATAGAAGACAAACTCAATTCCATGACGATGGTCTCAGAATGCATCGTATTACAAAGAGGCGACCATCTTACCGCCCTTGTCTATCCTGATTTGGACGAAGTGAAAGAGATGGGATTTACCGATGAGGACCTACAAAGCGTTATGGAACAGAACCGTCAACAACTCAACGACATTCTGCCGCCCTATAGTCGTCTTCAGACGATAGAGATACAGATGGAAGAGTTTGAGAAAACCCCGAAAAAGAGCATTAAACGCTACTTATATAAGTAATCAAATATATGGAAAACGTACCTAGTTTTAATCAGATTATCCAGCAAAGCATCATTGACCATTGGGATCTTGACGCGCTGACAGACTACAAAGGAGCCACTTTGCAGTTTCATGATGTAGCAAGGAAAATAGAAAAACTACATATTTTGTTTGAGAACTGTGGTGTGAAGAAAGGTGACAAGATTGCCTTATGCGGACGTAACAGTAGTCAGTGGGCTGTGGCATTTCTCGCCACACTGACCTATGGTGCTGTTGCAGTTCCCATTCTCCATGAGTTCTTGGCAGACCAGATTCATAACATCGTCAATCACTCCGATGCCAAGTTATTATTTGTGGGCGACCATGTAGCGACGCAGATTGACCCGGTACAGATGCCTCATCTGGAGGGCATTATCAACAACCCCGACTATTCACTGATGCTCTCACGCACTGACAAACTCACTTATGCCCGTGAGCATCTCAATGAACTTTACGGCAAGAAATATCCGAAATATTTTCGTAAGGAACACGTACATTATTATATAGAAGAGAACGGCGAGGAACTGGCAATGATTAACTATACCAGTGGTACTACCGGTTTCTCGAAAGGTGTAATGGTACCCTATCGTGCCATGTGGTCTAACTATGATTTTGCTGGCCATGAGTTGGGTAAGATTATAAACGAGGGTGATCGTATTATCTCTATCCTTCCGATGGCACACATGTACGGAATGGCCTTCGAGTTTATCTTCGAATTTCTGCACGGTTGTCATGTCTATTACCTCAACCGTATCCCTTCGCCTGCCATCATTGCTCAGGCTTTTGCCGATATCAAGCCCAAGATTATTATCGCCGTCCCACTGGTTATTGAGAAGATTATCCGTAAAAAGGTCTTCCCGAAGATTCAGAACAACCGCATGCGCCTGTTGCTGGCAATGCCCGTCATATCGAAGAAGGTACGTCAGATGATTTGTAATGAGGTGGTGAAAGCCTTCGGCGGTGAACTTTATGAGGTAATTGTCGGCGGCGCTGCCTTTAATCAGGAGGTAGAGTCTTTCCTGAAGAAAATAGAGTTCCCGTATACTGTCGGCTACGGAGCCACCGAATGTGCCCCGATTATCTGTTACCGTGACTGGCAGACCTTCGCACAGGGTTCCTGTGGACAAGCTGCCTACCACATGGAGGTAAAGATTAACTCCAGCGACCCAGCCAATAAACCTGGTGAGATTCTCGCCAAGGGACTGAATGTCATGCTGGGGTATTACAAGAACGAAGAGGCTACCAAGGAGACTCTCGACGAGGAAGGCTGGTACCATACTGGTGACCTTGGCACTATGGATTATGACGGGAATGTGTATATCAACGGACGCTCGAAGAACATGCTTTTAGGTCCTAATGGACAGAATATATACCCTGAAGAGATTGAGGACAAACTTAATTCTATGACGATGGTCGTCGAGAGTGTGGTGGTACAACGTGATACTAAACTCGTCGGACTTGTTTATCCTGACTATGACGAGGCAAAGAACATGAATTTCAATGAAGATGATATCAGAGACATCATGGAGCAGAACCGTCAACAACTCAATGAGCAGTTGCCTGCCTATGAGAAAATTACGGAGATTGAGATTCGTAAGGATGAGTTTGCCAAGACGCCCAAACGAAGTATCAAACGATATTTATATACCTAAAAATGATAGCGAGGAACATTTTCCTCGCTTTTTCTTTGCTGTTTTACTGCTTTTTTGTAATTTTGCAGCGCTGATGGAGAAAGCCCTGCTTGTTAAAGGGTACCATTTGGCAAGATAAATTGCATAGGAATATGAAAGTAATGAAATTCGGCGGAACGTCCGTAGGTTCCGTGAAAAGCATTTTAAGCTTGAAGAAAATTGTGGAGACAGAGGCTCGGACGCAACCTGTCGTAGTAGTAGTTAGTGCACTCGACGGCATCACAGATGCGTTGATAGCAACCTCTCAGTTAGCCCTTAAAGGTGATGAACGGTGGAAAGAGGAGTTTGATGCGATGGTAACACGCCATCATCAAATGATTGATACCGTTATCCTTGACAATCAAAAGCGCGTAGATTTATTCAACACTGTTGACCAACTCTTCGAACAGTTGAAGAGTATCTATTATGGTGTATTCCTCATCCATGACCTCAGTGGCAAGACACTTGACACTATCGTCAGTTATGGTGAGCGCCTAAGTTCTAACATTGTCGCTTCTCTCGTGAAGAATGGTGTTCGTATGAATGCCCGTGATTTTATCCGCACAGGAAAGAAGCAAGGCAAGCATGTTATTGATGCCGACCTCACCACTGAATTAGTCAAAGAAGCCTTTAAGGACCTAAACGACAAAACAATCTATGTAGTACCTGGTTTTATTGCTCGCGATCGTGACAGTCACGAGACAACGAATCTTGGACGTGGTGGTAGTGACTATACAGCATCTATCATAGCCGCTGTGCTCAATGCGGAGATTCTGGAGATTTGGACTGATGTGGACGGCTTCATGACTGCCGATCCGAAAGTCATCAAATCCGCATATACTATTAATGAACTCTCCTATGTGGAGGCGATGGAGCTTTGTAACTTTGGAGCGAAGGTCATCTATCCACCGACCATATACCCTGTTTGCGTCAAGAACATCCCTATCAAAGTCAAGAACACTTTCAATCCTGAACATCCGGGAACTTTGATCAAGGCTAAGATTGACGACGACCAGAAACCTATCAAGGGTATCTCCAGTATCAAGGGTACGTCTTTAATTACTGTTACTGGTCTGTCAATGGTAGGTGTCATCGGTGTCAACCGCCGTATCTTCACTACTCTTGCCAATAAAGGTATCTCTGTGTTTATGGTATCACAGGCTTCTTCTGAGAATTCCACCTCTATTGGTGTACGTGACGAAGATGCCGCAGCAGCAGCAGAAGTACTCAACGCTGAGTTCGCCAAAGAGATTGAGACAGGTGCTATGTTCCCCATGCTGGTTGAAAGTGGTCTTGCCACTATCGCTATTGTGGGTGAGAATATGAAACAGACACCAGGTATTGCCGGTAAACTCTTCGGTACCCTCGGACGTTCTGGTATCAGTGTGATTGCATGTGCTCAGGGTGCTTCCGAGACGAACATCTCTTTTGTTGTTGACGGCAAGTTCCTGCGTAAGTCACTCAACGTACTGCACGACTCGTTCTTCCTGTCAGAATATAAGGTATTGAACCTCTTCATCTGTGGTATTGGTACTGTAGGCGGTATGTTGCTCGAGCAGATCCGTACCCAGCAGCAGTTCCTCATGCAGTCACGTCGTCTGAAACTGAATGTGGTAGGTATCTCCGATGTCGACAACTTCGTATTGGATCGTGATGGTATCGACCTCGACAACTACGAGAAGATTCTGCGTGCAGGATTCAAGGCAGATACTGAACACATGCGTGAAGAGATTATCAAGATGAACATCTTCAACAGCGTCTTCGTCGATTGTACTGCCAGTCGTCAGATTGCACAACTCTATCAGACATTCTTAGAGCATAATATATCTGTAGTGGCTGCCAATAAGATTGCTGCCTCCAGCGACTACGACAGTTACCTGAAACTGAAACAGACAGCTCGTGATCGTGGTGTTTGGTTCCGTTATGAGACGAACGTAGGTGCTGGGTTGCCGATTATCGGTACCATCAATGACTTGTGTAACTCTGGTGATAAGATTTTGAAGATTGAGGCTATCCTGTCTGGTACGCTGAACTTCATCTTCAACGAGATAGCTGCTGACGTACCCTTCTCTGAGACAGTACGTCGTGCCAAGGAACAGCGTTATTCAGAACCTGATCCACGTATCGACCTCAGCGGTACGGATGTTATCCGTAAACTGGTCATCCTGACACGTGAGGCTGGTTATAAAGTGGAACAGGACGATGTTGAGAAGCATCTGTTTGTGCCCGATAGTTACTTTGAAGGCTCTATCGAGGATTTCTGGAAACGTCTGCCTGAACTCGATGCTGACTTTGAGGATCGTCGTCAAAAATTAGAGGCTGAAAACAAGCGTTGGCGTTTCGTGGCTACGATGGAAGCTGACGAGAACGACCCATCGAACTTCAAGACGAGCGTAGCGCTGAAGGAAGTTCCTTATGGTCATCCTTTCTATGGATTGGAAGGCTCTAACAACATCGTATTGCTCACCACTGAACGTTACAAGGAGTATCCGATGCTGATTCAAGGTTATGGTGCTGGTGCCGCTGTGACTGCCGCTGGTGTCTTCGCGAACATCATGTCAATCGCAAATATTTAAAGCCTACCCCAACCCCTCCCATGAGGGAGGGGCTTTTTATTTCTATTATGAAGCATATCATAATTTTAGGTGATGGAATGGCCGACCTTTCTGTAGAAAGATTGGGTGGGAAGACCTTGCTACAATATGCACATAAGCCGATGATGGACCAACTGGCTAAGGAAGGTCGTTGCGGACGATTGGTGACTGTACCTGAGGGGTTTCCTCCTGGTAGTGAAGTGGCTAATACCGCCATTCTTGGCTATGACTTAAATAAAGTGTATGAAGGGCGCGGACCTTTGGAAGCTGCTTCTATCGGTTATGAGATGGATGACGACGATTTCGCCATCCGCTGTAATATCATCACCATCGAAGATGGAAAGATTATCACGCATAATGGTGGTAACTTAGAAACTAAAGATGCTGATGTTCTCATTCAATATCTCAACGAACACTTAGGTAATGAGCGTGTGAAGTTCATTACAGGTATTCAATACCGCCACCTGTTAGTCATCAAGGGAGGCAACAAACACATTGTTTGTGCCCCACCCCATGACCATCCGAATGAGGAATGGCGTGAGTTACTGGTTCGACCCGAGAATTCAGAGTATTCTGAATACTCCGAGTATTCTGATAACTCCCGTCTCACTCCTCAACAAACTGCCGACCTCATCAACGACCTTATCCTGAAATCACAGGAACTTCTTGCCAAACACCCTTACAACCTTGCAAAGGCTGCCAAAGGTGAACGACAGGCAAACAGTATCTGGCCTTGGAGCGGAGGTTATCGTCCGTCGATGGAGACTCTGATGCAACAATATCCAGAGATCAAGAGTGGTGCTGTTATCTCGGCTGTCGACCTGATTCAGGGCATTGGCAAATACGCAGGTCTTCGTATCATTAAAGTGCCTGGAGCCACAGGACTCGCCAATACCAATTACGAAGGAAAGGCGCAAGCAGCTATTGATGCTCTAAAGCAAGACGATTTCGTCTTTGTTCATGTGGAGGCAAGCGACGAGGCAGGTCATGATGGCGACCTTGATTTGAAACTCAAGACTATCGAATATCTCGACCAACGACTCATTGCCCCTATCTATCATGAAGTGAAAGACTGGCAGGAAGATGTCTGCATCGCTGTACTTCCAGACCACTTGACACCTGTTGAGATGCGCATCCATGTCGGCCAGCCCGTTCCTTTCCTGATATGGCATCGAGGTATCGAGGCTGATGAGGTACAGCATTACGATGAAGTCTCATGTGTCAATGGCTCCTACGGCTTGCTAAAACTCCATGAATTCATGCAAGCCTTGATGGCAGTCAGATAGAAAGGTCTATCTTCTGATTCGTTGTCCTGGTTGAGTTATTGGATGTGGACGACGTTGGAAGTTCATGGGGTCGTCACGATCTCCCCAGACAAGTGCTTTTAATATGCCGCCAACAGGTAATTCTATTTTAGAGTCACCTATCTTTATATAGGGGTTGATAATTGGTTCCGTAATCCATTTGCCTGTCCAAGGACTTACATAACGACGTACACCCATCTTTGTTCCGAACGTACATAACGACGTACACCCATCTTTGTTCCGAACGTTTTATTGAAACGGATATCGGCCTCACCTCCGTATGTTGTGCTATTCACAAACGGACTCATGGCAGGTCCTACTTGCATCTGGTTGGCATAATAATAGCCGAAGGCATGAAGCGAGATGCTCTCGTTGAGGTCATAGCCTAATGTTCCACCAAAACCATATTGTGTGTAAAGGGAATGTTGCCAAGGCATCCAATACTTATTAGCGACAGCAGAAGCAGTAAAATGCCATCGCCCTGTCATGAGTCCAGGCAATTGGTTGGTCATTCCATAGAATCCTAAGGATGCGCCTTTCCATAGATTGAAGCCTGCTGCACCTTGTCGTGCCAGTTTGTTGAAGTTCGTGAGTTGAGGAGCTACCTGTTGTGGCAGTTGAGGATGTAGTGTCTCTGGATATAAACGCAAAGTATCCCTCAGTATATAGTTACTGAAATCTGTCTTTGGCGCATCTATAGGCGCACTCGCATTCTCGATCGATTGCCATCGATCGTTAACTTCCGTCTGTGCCATCACCCTTATAGGCAATATGGTCAGGAAGAGTACTATGATACCTACCTGTTTCATCTTCGCCGACAAATGTACAACTTTATCATTAAACAGATTCACCTATTTTTATTATTTAACTTTATATAAGTTTCTCAAAACATCTTAATACTTAAAAAAGAAGCACCCCTTGTAGAGTGCTTCTTACATTATTGATTATATATAGAGATTACTTTACCACCACCTTCTTCGTCTTGCCATTACTCATACGAACGATGTTTACACCCTTTCGAGGCTGCAGCGATTGATTACCATTGATATCATATACAACAATAGGTTGTGTGCTTGTAGTCATCACAGGAGAGATTCCAGTCGGTTCCCCCTCTACTATGGTAACGAAATTATACCAAGGATCGTATGTCTTATACTTCTCTATTGTACCATAGGGCACATATAAAGTGGCCCATGTATAATTATTCGTTGAGAATGTTTCTTCAACTCTATAACTAGAATGTATCGCTACTTTACAATTTTCAGGATTGATTATTCTGCACACTATTTCTTGAAGTGAAGAATTTCCAAAAACAGAACCACCAATATATTCTACAGAACGACCAAAAACTACTTTAGTTAATGTTGAACTATAGAAAGCCTCATCATCTATTTTTTTTATATTATCATTAATGACAATTGATATTAAATTGTTACCATACAGGCATCTTCTTCCTAACTCTACAACACTATTTGGTAATGAAATAGATGAAATTGGAGCATCACTAAATGCTTCACTTTTTATCGTTAACAAGCCTTCATGCAAAATAACATTCGACAAAGAAGAACATCCTGCAAATGTTTTTTCTGGTATCTCTTTGATATTCCCAGGGATTTCAATTTTTTCCAAACTTGTACATCCACCGAACATGTATGCATCTCCTAATGTAGTGACCTTTTCGCCTATTTTCACATTTTTCAGTTTACTTTGGTTTTTAAATGGAGAATAATAAAAGTCCCCATAACCACTTACCCTTTCTGTAATATATGATACATTTCTTCCGATATAAACCTCCTCTAATGGGCAATAACAAAACATCGCTCCTCCTCTTTTACTATCTGATTTATTAGGATAAAAATACAAGTCTTCTTCAGAATCTTCAATAACAACTTTTTTTAAATTGACACATTTATCAAAAATATATGAATAATAGCGCTCAAGACCAGATCCAGAACAACCAAATCCTTTAATAGTAGCAGGAATCACCATAGATTCTAATGCCTCAGGATTATTGAAAACACAATCGCCGCCTATACCAATCCCGGTAACAGTAAAAGTTCTATCACGGTATTCTATACTAGAAGGAAATACAACATGACCATCGCTTGGTACATCCATTTTCACAATAACCACTGTACTTGTGGTCGCAAGTTTATAAGTAATGCCATTCACTGTAAATGTGTCCTCAGCATAACTCGTATTGCAAACACACAAAAGCAATAATGCAATACCATACTTTAACATACTTGATTTCTTCATAATTAACTATTTTATGTTAGACAAATATTATTCCCTATATATTTCACTGATAACAATATATTTGCAGTTCTCGAACTTAATCTTATTTTTATATTGACTTACTCCACAGACTTTAGGATTATTAAAATAACTGATAAAATGGTCTACAATTGATTTGTATTTTTCTTTTGCTTCATCATTGTAGACAGTAAAATACCATTCTGCATTATCGTGTACATGATATAGAACTTCTTTAAAATACGGCATGTCTATACTTGACAGAGAGTGACCAAAAACAATAATTTTGGTGATGTTACCCAAAGAATTAAAGAAATCTCGATGCCTCTTAATGACCTGATCTACAGGCTTCTTAATCATTGTTATCTCTTTGGCAAGATTCTCCTGTGATTTTTGGATATTAGTGTTTTCTATATCATCAAAATATTGAGGGAAAGGTTTGTCATGTCCTACGATTAAAGGTTCGTCATCTTCGATACTATTGTGAATATGCAGAATATAATCTGGAGAAATCTTATATACCTTTTCTAATAATAGAGTATAGTTAAATGTTAAATATCGGCTTTCTCTTCCTAAAGTAAGCAATGGCTTTACCTTTTCTATGTCTATTTGTTTTGCCCATTCTTTAAGATATATTGAGATGTTAGAAAATGTATCATGGACAATATTTGCAGCCCTTTTTTGATAACCTTCGTCAAAAAATCCATCCTCCTCTTTACCTGCAAATATTTGATGCACTTTATCAATGTTGAAGTTTCCTAAAGACTCTTCAAAATCTGTCCATAATAGATTTCCATGGATACCTGAATCAGGATATATGCGCTCCATCATAGATGCAAATTGTTCATGATCTTTGTCCTTTAGATTTAGCCAACTATAAAAATGTATAAACTTTGACTTTACATTATCATGGAATAAGTCAAAGCCATTGCCTATATAATAGAGAGTATTTTTATCTCCTCTTAACATATCTATAAATCTTCCCATAACATTATTTATTTTACATCATGATGATTCCTTTCATGATAATTACACATAAAAGAAAATTAACTGATATACAAAAAAAGCGTGGGAGTCTTACCTGTTACTCGTCCCACACACAGAGGCTCTGGCATCGCCCGAATAGTAAGAACGAGCAACGCCGAAGCCCACGCTGTATGTATATATGCTGTATCTAGCAATAGTTAATAGAGACTTATTGCTATTACGGATATTACATACCCATGAGCGTCATCGTTGCTTTGTTTCTTGACTATTCGTTTGGAACTGCCAGATTCCTGTGTGTCAAGCACAAAGCGTCAAGTAACGCCTTTCCTATATAAAGGTTCCCACCCTCGTCAGCCTCGCACTCAAGCAGGACTTCGGTATGAGAACACTGCAAAGATAGAGATTATTTCTGATAGTTGCAAGTTTTTCAATAAAAAAATAAGATGAATTTCGCAAAAACACCTAACAACCTAACACGAGGTGTCGCAATCGCCCTTGTACAAAGGGATTGAAGTGGGTTAGGTGTTTGAGCAACACCTAACCCACACCTACCCTGTTCGTCTGAAGTGACCCCAAAAAGTTGGACGGATTAATATTAAGTATTTTGTTCATATAGTGTCCTGTATTCTACAGGGCTTTTTCCTTTTAACCTGAGTTTTA
>CADCEW010000076.1 GCA_902800585.1 uncultured Prevotellaceae bacterium | reverse complement strand
TCGAAGGTGGTGATACCCTGTTCGCGGATTTCCTGACTGCTGATGACATGTACAGGAGTAGCTGTGCTTTTCAGTCGTTGGTGATGACCGGAACCAGTCACTACCACAGGATTCAGGTTATACGTGCGGCTCACCATTGATGAGTCGCGACGTTCCATTTGATGGATTTGGGCGAAAGTGGCACTCCCCGAAAGGAGTGCCACTAATAGAGTCACTATTGTTTTCAAAGTTATGATGTTTTATTACTCTTCAGGAGCAGTAGTCGGCGTGGACATCGCTTCATCGGTGCCGAGCTTGTTGATTGCTGCTTGGGTGTGATTCATCCACAGTTTGCGGATAGCACTGCGCTCTGCCAAACCAGGGATATACTCGTCGCCACTCTTATATTGCTTCCAGCATGCCTCCTTGAAGTTTGTCTCGTAGGCCTCAGTCTTGATGCGAGCCATATTAAACTGAGAATACCAGCTCCCGTTGTCATCAGGATCAGCCATGTCGTTATGAGCGTGGTCACCAGCAATAGACATCAGCACAAAGAGTTGTGCCTTTTTGTTGGTATTGGCTTCGTAAGTAATATCCATGGGTATGTCGCCGACGGTAAACTTGAACTCGCCACCCTCAATGTGCTTCAGCACATCATCAGCATAGGTGTTGTCCATATCGACAGTACCTACATAGTAGTTCTTATTGATCTTACGCAGGTTGTTCTCCAGTTGGAGGTAGCGGATATTTCCGCCATAGTAGTCGTAACCCTCAGGATTACCATGACCCATAAAGGCGACGATACCCTCAGCAACAGCAGCCTTGATGTCAGCCTCGTTATTCAGAGTCTGTGCCAGGATTTGAGCATCAGTCTCCTCAGCCATCAGTGGGGTACCTACAACGACGTTCCTGTCGATGCTCTTCATATATGCTTTCGTGAAGTCACTGTTACGGTTGTTCATGAAGTCCTTCACATAATTGTCGCGAACACGACGATACTCCTCACCAGGGATGACCTGCAGAGACTGAACGATGATCTGCTTGTAGTCAGCGAGACCAATAGCTGTCAACCAGTGCTCAGGATCGTAGTAGTCTTTAGGGGCTACATTCTCACCGGCACGTGCCTGGTTGATACAGATAGCAGAAGAGAAAGAGAGATACACATCCCAGCCAGGGAAGTTGCTCTTGTAGTCTGCTACCACTTTGTCGAAGGTGTCGTAAGCCTGCTCCCAAGTAGAACCGAAGGCGACGAGCAGAATGACTTTACTGCTGCTTTTCTGGCTGTTGACAGTGTTGTTGACAGCTTGCTGATACTTGTCGTAGTTTGACTGGCCATCGCCACTACCACCTTTACCACTGTTGTCATCGTCATTGTTACAAGCAATAAATGTTGCACTTACGATGAATGCCATCATGGCGATCATCAGGAATTTAATTTTCTTCATTGTCTTTAGAATTAAAATTAGACTTATATTTATTTGAAAGTTTCTTGCCTTTATTGAAACGGATGGTCAGGGAGGCGAAGACGGTAGTGCCAGGGGTCGTCGTACCGAGATGCAGTCCATGTGGGGTTCTGTCCACATAATTGAAGATATTGTCAATACCAGCCTCCAAGCGGTAGTTCTTTCCGAACTGATGCGACGTGGAGAGTCGCCAGAGCTGGTATCCTTTTCCGTCTCCGTCAATTTGGTAATAACGCTTGCTGGACATCCGTCCGTAGATGCCGACACCCAGATGATAAAAGCGTGAGAAGTCGTGATTCCACGTCACATAGACATTCGCCTTATGGTGTGCCATGCCGTCGATGATGACCTCTTGCATGGTATCGTTCTCTGAGTCATATTGATGCGCCTTCGTGTCCAGATAACTATAGGAACCACCTGCTGTCCATTCCTTCGTCTGGTAACGGATCGTGAAATCGACACCAAAGGTCTTTGCATCCTCCATGTTCTGGTATTGGCGTACTCGTATCGGGTCATACTGGATAATCAGGTCGCCAGGTGCCTCCTTGGTAGGAATGGTGACGAGGGTGATCATATCGTTTACCTTATTAAAATAGGGTGCAATAGTCATTGTCAGATTCCCGATGGTATATTCTGCACTCGCCCCGAAGTAGTTGGAATACTGCGCCTTCAGGTCTGTATTACCAAGGTACAGATAGACCCCGTTCATGTTCCTGATATACTGGTAGTGGAGCTCTTTGGGGGTAGGGGTCTTATAGCCCTGACTCCATGTGGCACGCAGACGGAGGCTTCCGAGTTTCAGCATGGCGGAGATTTTCGGAGTCAGTCGGAAACCAAAACCCTCATTCCTCGTCAGTCGAAGTCCTGCCGTAATATAGAGCGGGTTCAGCAGTCCTAACTCATCCTGTACATAGAGGGCTTCTGTGTTGTCTGTGGCCTTACCACCCTTGACGCGCATAGGTGCCTTCAACCAGTCGTAACGGTAGTCGAAGCCAGCACTCAGTCGCTGTTCGTAGGGTAGGGTAAACACACCTTTCAAAGAGATATTCGTCAACCGCTGGTCACTCTGCAACTCTTTGTCGCCAGGGAAGTAGGGGTAGTAGTTGGTAAAGCGTCCATCCACATAACCGTCAGTCAGCGTAGTGTCCGTATAGACATAGTTGTACGCATGCTTCTTCCAGTCAATATCCAAGGTAATGACATTCTCCGTTCCCCGTTCCTCGTTCCTCGTTCCTCGTTCCTCCTTCCTCGCTCCTCCAAGATACCACTTACCACCTGCCGACAATGACGCATTATCATACTGGAGGTCATAAGTCTTGATATCCACACCAGGGTGATGACCACAGGGACGATAGATGCGCTTCCAATAGATGCTGCCGTCGGCATAAAGTTCAATCTGTGGCGTCAACTGGTAGGTCAGGTGTTCTGCCAACTGCCAGTTAGTATGTCTGTTGGTGGTCTTGTTACGCGAATCCGTGATATGGTATTCTGTCTGTGAGGGAGCCTCTTCTGACGTGTTCTGCCATCCGTCGGAGTGTTGCAGTTGGAAATTAGTGTAACTCGATAACTTCCCGAAATTCAATGAGATACCGTTGTGCTGTCGGATGTCTCCATAACTTCCGAAACGACTGGTATTCTCAAACATAAAACCCTTCTCCTTGTGCTTCTTGGTGATGATGTTAATCACACCAGCGATGGCATCCGAACCATAGAGGGCACTTGATGCACCTTTCACTATCTCGATCTTCTCGATGTTACTGGGGTCGATGAGTGAGAGGTCGTTTTCTCCACCATTGTCACCATGCAGTCGTCTGCCGTCAACGAGGATGAGAATATACGAGTTACCCAGACCGTTCATCTGCAGATGGGAGCCCATATCGTTCTCGTTGAAGGCAAAACTTGCCGTCAGTCCGGAGAGGATATCCTCTATCGAGCGACCTGCATATTGCTGGAGCTGTCGGTGACTGATGACCTCAGTCTGGACAGGGGCATCCTTCAACAGATGCTGCGTTCCAGTACCCGTCACGACAACTTCCTGTAAGCTGTCAGACCGCCAGATGTCTGTCTGTGCAGATGCACTACAAGCCAATAGGCATAAGCCAATAGCCAAACATTGTTTCTTCATAAGTCCTTATTTTCCGCCAACGTATCTTCCTGTACGCGCGTACTTTTGTTTATAAGGCAGGTCTTCTGACTCTCCTCAGTCTGCTTTACCTTCCCGACAACTTTCAGTTTTTCATTGTCAGTGGCGTTATACAAGCAGACCTCCTATTGAGGATTACAGCTGCAGGTACAGTTCCAGACTCTCACTGGATTCCCTTACATCAGGCGGCATCAGCCACCAGATTGCCATATTTGGGTGCGAAGGTACGAACTATTCCCGATATTTGCAAATTATTCCACAATTATTTTGTGGTATCTTAAAAAATTCATACCTTTGCGTTTGATGAAGAAATTTCTGATAGCGGCTCCACATAGCGGTTCGGGCAAGACAACGATTGCCCGGGGATTGATGGCGTTGTTGACACAGAAGGGTTATCAGGTGCAACCGTTCAAATGTGGTCCTGACTATATCGATACGAAGTTCCATGCGGCAGTATGTGGAAGGCCATCGGTGAATCTTGATACTTTTATGGCTACACCAGAACACGTGAGGGAGTTGTTCGTCCGCTATGGACAGGATGCTGACGTGTGTGTCGTGGAGGGTATGATGGGCCTCTTTGACGGCTATGATCGTGACAAAGGCTCAACGGCAGAGATAGCGCGTGTGCTGGATATCCCTGTGGTACTGGTGGTGGATGCGAAATCGGCTGCTTATTCGATGGCACCGTTATTGTCTGGCTTCATTCATTTTAACAAGGATGTCCGTATCGTTGGTGTCATCTTTAATAAGGTGGGAAGTGAACGCCACTACCAGATGCTTCAACAGGTATGTGATGACCTGAACGTGGAGTGCCTGGGGTATCTGCCGAAGTCAACATCCTTAGAACAGGGTTCTCGCTATCTAGGATTGGATTTCTCGAAGACAGCCGAGAGTCGTGAGTTAGTGAACTTACTTAAAGAGAATGTGAGATGGGAAAGACTCTTAGAACGTTGATAGCACGAAATGACGAGTCGTTCTCTTTCCTCTATCAGGAGACGATAGACGCAATGGGAGAGGTCACATTCTTTGACCCAGAGACGGAGGTGCCGCATCTGGAGGATATCGACTTGTTATATTTGCCTGGCGGTTATCCTGAGAAGCATTTAGAGGCATTGGTGCGAAATGAAGCCTGTCGAAAAGCTATCAAAGAGTATGCGGAACGTGGTGGACACATACAGGCAGAATGTGGTGGTATGATGTATCTCTGTGAGGCCATCGTGACTGATGAAGGTGAGTTTCCTATGTGTGGCGTACTGCCCTATAAGATTACGGCACGGAAGGCAGATCGTAAACTTTCCTTGGGTTATCGCCGTTTTATGCTTGACGGCAGGGAGTATCGTGGACATGAGTTTCATTACACACAGTTCTTGGGAGAAACACCTAAGAGTGTGACACAGGTTTATAATGCCAAAGGGGAGCCAGTAGATACGCCCGTTTTTCGTTTTAATAAAGTATTAGCAAGTTATACACACTTGTATAGAATACTGGAAGATTATAAATAAAATCATTTAAAATCAACTTTTTGTATTCATGTAATCGTTTTTTTCGTACCTTTGCAGGCTGAATGAGGTCATCATATAAAAAAATGATGAAAAGAGTATTAGTAACACTGTCAGGATGGATGATGATATCTTCGGTTGCGATAGCACAGACAGATACCATTACTAACCGTTTGCATCAGTTGGAAGGAGTAACGATTACTGAGACACAGCGGAAGCATACTGTCACTAGTACGGCACCTTTGCATCTGCTGGACCGCAAGGACATGCTGACGATGGGTGTGACGGATATCGCGGATGCCCTTCATCGTCTGCCAGGTATTACGTTACGCGACTACGGTGGGGCAGGAGGTATGAAGACTGTCTCTGTGCGTGGTTTTGGTGCGAAGCATACGGGCGTGAGTTATGATGGGGTGATGCTCTCGGAATGTCAGAGTGGAGAGATAGACCTATCGCGTTACTCGTTGGATAACGTAGAGAGTATTTCATTGGTGATAGGTGATAATGATGATATCTTCATTCCCGCCCGTCAGTCGTCTGTGCCTGCCATCCTGAATATTCAGACACTTCGTTTGCCAACAGCAGACACAAAGCCCCATCTCACGACACAAGTGAAATTCGGCTCCTTTGGCTATATCAGTCCTTTCCTTCGCTATGAGCAGAACTTCTCCGACAAGTTCGCCTTCAGTGCGATGGCAGAATACACCTATGCGAAGAATGATTATCCCTTCGAACTATTTGACAAGACGGACTATCGTACAAATAACAGGATGAGTACTGGTCATGGAGAATTGAACTTCCTATGGAATATCAACAAGATGAACCGTTTATCAGGTAAGATGTATTATTACGACAATGATCGTCAGTTACCTGGTGTGGTACATTATAATACAAATGTCTGTCAGGAGTCGCTTCACGAACAGAACTTCTTCGGACAACTGCTCTATCAGACACATAACCATTCGGGATGGTCGTTGAAGTGGCACGCCAAGTTCAATTGGCACGTCTCAGACTATGAGGACCCCCTGATTCCCAACCGCAACAATGATGCCACTTACTGGCAGCGGGAGGTCTATACTTCAGCAGCAGTACTCTATACGCCTTCTGAGCAATGGGCTTTTGACTATTCGGCTGACTATGCCTTCAACAACCTAAGCAGTTCTTCCCCAAGGACTGTCGATAGTCGTCCCTATCGTCATACCATCCTTCAATCTGCGACTGCCAAATTCCACAATCAACGGTTGACAGTGTTAGGTCGTCTTCTCTATTCACTCTATTTGAATGATGCTAAGGATGGAGCAAGTGCGCGAAACATGCGACGTCTCTCACCATCGATTTCCTTGTCGTATAAGTTATTACCAGATTATGACTTCTTTGTGCGCGCTTCGTATAAGAATATCTTCCGTTCACCAACTTTCAACGAGAGTTATTACTTCCATTATGGCAGTACAGACTTGTTGCCGGAAAGCACTGATCAGTTTAACCTTGGACTTACATGGAAAGGGAAGTTGTCTGCTTTCAATTGCCAATTGACAGCAGATGGTTACTATAATCATGTGAAGGACATGATCGTTGCTGTCCCTTATAACATGTTTATCTGGACGTGTGTCAACGTTGGAAAAGTCAGGGTGTTGGGACTGGATATCACAGCCAACAGCCAATGGCAGATGACCAAGAACCAGAGTCTGGTATTGTCGGGCAGTTATAGTTATCAACGTGCAGAGAATCGCACAAATCCAACGTCGCCTTTCTATAAATACCAAATAGCCTACATACCAGAACATTCAGGCTCTGTGGCATTGGGTTGGGAAAACCCATGGCTGAGTCTTTCTCTGCATGGTTCAAGCATTTGTCGTCGATGGGCGAATAATCAGCATACAGACGGCTCGATGATAGATGGCTATTGGGACATGGGACTTACGGTTTGGCATACGTTCCAATGGGGGCACCAGAAGTTGGAGGCGCGTTTTGACCTGAAGAATCTTTTTGATACGCAATACGAAATCGTACATTTTTATCCCATGCCAGGAAGAAGTTGGCAAATATCTTTTAAATATTTAATATAAATAAAAAATGAAAAAGTATCTTTTTAGTTTAATGATGATGGCGATGGGCTCAGCCCTGGTAACATCATGTCTGAGTAATGATGACGACAACAAGAGAAAAGATCCTGAGGTTGTAACTATTACCTCGGGTGTGTATGTGGTGAACAATGGCACTTGGAATCATAACAATGGTAGTTTGAGCTATTTCGACTACGGAACGTTGCAAACGAGTCAGTTGTTGGAAGGAGTCAGTGGTCTTGGCGATACACCTAACGATGCCTTTACCAAGGGTGACACAATCTTTATTGTAGGTTCTACAGAGAACACTATCTTCGTGGTGAACAAGAAAAACTTCAATATTATCAAGCGCATCAGCACCACTGAGACTATGGGTGAGGCTGAAGGCTATAATCCACGCCACATCACGGGTTTAGGTAATAACATCTACTTTACTACCTATGGTGGGTATGTTGGTGTCATCGATGCAAAGTCGCTGACAATGTCACAGACGAAGTATAAGGTAGGTTCTGGACCAGAAGGACTTGCCGTAGGTGGTTCTGCTAGTAATCCTTTCCTCTATGTGGCTAACAGCGATTACGCCTATGGAAATGGTTCTATCTCCAAGATTGACTTGAGCAGTGGAGACGTTGAGGAAATTAAGAACGAGATGATCAAGAACCCTCAGGAAATTATTGCTATTGGTAATGACTTATACATCCTTGACTGGGGATACTATGACGAATCGTGGAGCCACCAGATAGATCCTGGTCTCTATTTATATAAAGATGGTAACGTGAATAAGTTGATAGCCGATGCTACAGGTATGGGTGCAGGTTTGTTATATTATAATAATGAAATTATAGGCTATCTGATCGTTACCTTTAACAATCCTTATGGAAGTACATCTAAACCTACGTATAGTACCTTTAACACATACTCAGGTGAGCGTAAGACCTTGACTCTTTCAGGAGAACCGAGTGGTTATGAGATTTTCAGTCCTGCAGCCATTGCTGTTGATCCTCTCAGGGGAAATATCATCATCGCTTCACGCCCTATAGATCCTGAAACTGGTTATGCCAGTTACACATTGCCTGGTTATGCGAACATGTACACCTCGGATGGAGTGTATATTAAGGATACCCATTTTCAGACAGGTATTGAACCTCACATGATTGGTTTTACCTTTGATAAACAAATTATTAATTATTAATGCGTAAAATCCTCATATTAGGATTATTATCCGTATTGCTGTCTTCCTGTGGGAACCGTACTGGTTTCTCACAGGAAGAGGGCGACACCTTACGTTTGAAATACTCCTCGTTGTTGTCTATCGTGCGCTTCGATGGATATACAGAGGTGAATATCAAGAATCCATGGAAAGAGGGGAAGGTGTTGCATACTTATCTGTTGGTGCCGCGAGAGAAAGAATTACCTGCGCATCATCCGCATGGTACTGTGATTCGTACGCCAGTGGAGCGTGCTGCCGTG
>CADCEW010000075.1 GCA_902800585.1 uncultured Prevotellaceae bacterium | reverse complement strand
AGGGTAAGTGTCACGTCGATACTACTTCCTAAACCTTCACTGTTATAGACATAGACACCACGTTTCGGTCTTTCTGCTGAACTCTGTCCTCCACTCACTGTAATAGCTGTACGGCTGTTGGTCTGAACTTCACCGTCTTTCATCAGGACAAAACGTGCATACTTCGCATTCTCCGTATCAATAGTAAAGGTAACAACTTTTGAAGTCGCATCAGTTGCCACTTCTATTGGCGTAGGGTCTGGCTCAGTCCCTGAATAAGTACCATAGAAATCATCGGGTGGCAAACCGTCTTCATTCAGAACCAACTCATACTTTACAAGATAATTAGAAGGATCTGCGGCTGTCTTACTACCATCATTAGTTATCCAACATTCAATCTTACATCCAAGTTGAGTAATTCCTGAACTAAATTGTATTGTTGGACTCAATACATTATTCAAACTCTCACTATCCCAAGAATTTACATAATATAAATATTGCTTATTATCAGAAACATGAGCAGCATTTCCATTACTATTGATATTAATTCGCACATCATTTTCTCCAATCCCCCAAGGGTTAATAGTGACATTATTTCCATCTTTTACAACATTCCATCTAACGAAATAGTTTTCCTGGGTCAAGGACTGTCCTAAACCGTCAATAGCTGCCATAACATCATCGTATATGTCAATGGATATGTCACTTGTTCCTGCAATCTGATATGCTGTAGGAAGAGTTGTCGTCACCGTCTGCGCTATAGCATAATTCCCCATTAATAAGAAGGCAATAAATAGGATTGCCCGGCAAACACGGCTTGCTGGGATATATAGGAGATTATTAAGTTTTGACTTCATCAGTTTCATTGACTTCATCATGATAATATGTCGTTATAGTTACTGCATATTGTGTGTATGACGTACCCGTGGAGCACCGAAGCGGCGGCTGTACATCATCTGGTCTTTATCGAGAATCATATAGAGCCGGTATATCATCTGTCGCGGAGCAGTCATCCCCTCCTTATAGAGATAGATGGAGAACTCATGATAGACCTTCTTGTCGGCTGCCAGTGGTGCCCCGGGGTCAGCGATATAGCCGAAGATAAACGGTGCATAGTCTGTACCGCCTTTAGGGTCCCACTGGGGGGCAGTAGTATTCGGATACCATACGGGGATGCCTCCCACCTCGTCGCCGTCAACCGGGGGGTCGGTGCTGTAGCCGCTGCGGTAGAACGAGCCGTCGTCTGTTACCTCTGTGGTCTTGGCGGCATCTGTCCAAGAGCCCCATGAGCTGGCGAAGCTGTTGTCTACCAAGCCCCATTTGGTAGTGCTGTAATCAGGAGTCGTAGCCGTGAACGGCACGACATCGCCCGTGCTGACCTTCGTCACCTGCGGCAGCAGGTGGAAGTGTCCGTAGTCATGGAAGTTGATGGTATAGATGCCATCCTCCTCCTTCACGCTGGCAGGATAGAGTCCGATGGCAGGGAAGTCATAGGGGATGATGTCAAGTTTATAGTCATCCAGCACGATAGGGATGATACGGTAGTCGTTACGTGCGATATAGTCCCACTTGTTATCGTCTGCAGTCGTGCTGCCCTTATCGTCGATGAGTGCATAGCGCTCCTCCGTCTCACCATCCAGTGTGATCTTTAGGAAGTAGTGCCCAAACACATTGGTAGGCGTAGCACTCTCGTTGACATAGAAGGTAATCGTCACGGGGTCATCTCCGTCAGTATAGCTGTTATTTGATGCACTGACTTCCTGTGTCAAGGAAGACAATGTCACGTCACTTGTTGCAGGAGTACCGTTGAGGTTCGGCTGGATATCACCATGCACTGGATCCATGGTATTGTGACCTGCAGCACTAAGATTAGGCAGCAGTTTCAGGTTATTCGATACATTAGAGGTTACGTCCGTCAGTGTAATATCCGTGATGGTCACGTCATTTCCAGAATCGTTATAGACTTGCAACTCTATCTTTGCCAACATACGGATAACAATCAGGTCGAGGATGGTACTGGAGGTAATCGTTGCCGTCTGTACGTTGCTCATGGGGATGCCATAAGAGCCGAAGCCATTGTCATCAGAACTGGTCATAGCCGTGAAAAGGTTACCACTGACAGTGACGTTCTTATTAGCATTCACGGTACCAGAAGCTGTAGTCGCCTCATATATGGTATCATCTGCAGACATAGTGGGCATGTCGACCGTAATCCCCAAAAGTGATGCCACCTGAGCCACCGACATATTAGCAAAAGAATAGAAATTATACGTACCAAGAGGCAATTCAGTGATATCATCTATTTCACGGCTGTCGCCAGTCGGCTTACATGCGATGACTTTCACGACAGCATCGGTAGTACTATTCGTAATGACCACAGTCCAAATGTTCATCATCTCATCGGCTGTAGCATTCCCATCCGTTGCACGCATACCCGTAGAAGAACCTGCTGGCGATACATGGATTCTCACCTGTGCTTTGCGGTTGGCATCCTGTTCGCCTCGTTCGTCAGCCGAATCACTTTGACATGCCATCAGCGTTAAGAGAAGTGAGAAAGCTGTCAAATATAATAGTTTGAATCGATTCATCGTCTTCATCAGTTTTATCGAGATTACATATATATCACTTCATGGGTGAACGGATCCCATTTCTTCACCTTGATATTTATCTCCATATGCTGCCTCTCATTAATCTTCTCGATAGAGATGCGGTAGATATTGTTACGCACTACACCAAAGTTCATGGGAACGGTACCAGTCTGTGTCTTATCCAAATCGTCACTTAACTTAATAATATAGGGACCGTCATCCTCTCCCTGATGACGCAGATAGCCATAGAATACCAGATGCTCTGGAGTACCTTCGCCATCCGTATAATAGTCTCCCTCAATAGCAAGTCCCGTAGCGTAGTAATAGAGCGGAGTCGTCAACGACAGCGTGTTCTCCTTCGGATAGCACACAATCATATTGTCACCCGATACCGTACTCTCAGTATAGGTGTACTTGGATGTCTGGAAACTCGCCGTCGTCATCTTCACCGTATTATTGGTGATGATATCATCGAGCGCATTCTCCACGAAAGCAGGAACGGCGGCAGTCGTCTTATTGCCCCATTGAGGATCGAGGACATAGTTGGTTGTTGTCTCATCGGCAAGATAAGGAGAAGAAGCATCATTCGTGCGCTTGAAAAGATACTCTGTACCCTGAAAGAGGTTAAATGGAGTGACTGCCGTCAGCACAAACTTATCGGCACTGGTTGGTGTTGTAGTGTCCGTCGACTTCCATACGGGATACTCATAACCAGGTGTCGTATAGTCGTCATTGTTCTTGTCCTTTGTCTCATAGGTAGCATTCTTCGCCCAGAAGTCCATACGCGCTGCCAAGCGTTCAATACGGATGTTATCGAAATTATAAGTCGTCCTGTTTCCGTTAGTGACCTTACTGGTTGGAGAAGCAAAGTTCACGATATAGTCAGTCTCTAACGACATGACAAAGTGCGTGGCATCCAATTTCATTCCATCACCACTATAGATATGTGTCATCACATAGTCGCGCACCTCCTTTACCTTGCTGCTGGTAGTAAAGACGGAAGCCAGGTTCTGGTTAGCGACGATGATAGCATGATAGTTCGTCTCCGTTATATCAATACCCGTACCTGCCAACGGCTGGTCTCCAGTAGTATATATGGCTTCGTCTGCTTTCGTGTCAGAACTATAAGAAGTGCCCTGCGTCTCACGTGACACTAACGACACAGGATAATAATTGATAAAGGTTAGTGTCGTCTCTGCGGACGTATTGATACCAGCAGCATCCTTATAGAGTATCAGAGTGACACCCGTAACCAGATTCTCACGTGCGAAGCCTGCCTCGCGTCCATCTCCATTCTCTTTTCCTTCTGGTGTACCGCGCATGGTACCTTCATTACCAGAGCCGATAACGATGTTGAGATTGATATAATGATTTGATAACGCTATCTGAGACTCCTCGTTAATAGTAGTATCACTGCCATCATCTGACGAGCAGGAACACATCAAGGGCAGCAACAGGAAGGCTGCTGCCATATAGAGGAGATGATGTAACTTCATGCTTACAGACATAGCGTCGCTTTACAGGTTATTTGAATTTCACGTACTGAATACGCTTTGCCCACGAGAGCACATCAATACAGATATTCACGTACTCCCATTTATCGCCACGCAGGAAGAACTCTAACCGGTAGTCGTACTCACGGTCGAGATACTCCTGTGGCTGATAGTTATTGATCTCGTAAGCCATACGTCCCTCACAGAGGATATACGGCAGGTTGATGACTGCCACCTCTGTACCATCGGACTTTTTACGGATGCACAACACGGCGTTCTTGTCTGTCGTGGTGTTGTACATCAGTCGGTTGAACATCAGGTCATAGTGAGCAGAGCGCTCCACGCCTGTTGTTCCTCCTGCATCAAAAGTCGTAGTCCATGCGGCATAAGGACGATAGATGAGTGAATCGGTCGGTGTGACTACCTTGTTCTGATAATCTACATCACCGTTGGCATCAAGGATAAACACCTCATAGTCGTCGGCATTGACATTCTCAGGATTGTCAAGTTCACGGAGAGAGATGTTCAGATGATTGGTATCACGAATCAAGCTGACAGTGGCATAGGTAGGAACATCCTTCACCACTTTCACCTTCTGGATGGCATTGGTCGTTGCCGATCCGTCTTTATTCTCATGATACTTCGTAGCAGTTGGCTGGGTGGCTGAAACAGCATCCATCACCTGCTGGGTATGCCACAACGTATCCAACGGAGCAGCCGTTGATATATCGAAATACTTGGGATGACTGTCCTTCTTACGATCCAGGTTGACGGCAATACTTTTCCAGTCATCACCATTTTTCAGTGTCGTATGACGGTACTTCGCACCTTTGGTGCTCAGCGCAGCATCCCAGTCTTTCTGCAAGGCAATAGCTGAAAGACGGTACTGGTGATTGGGAGCCAGCTCATCCTCCGTGAAATGAATGTTGTATCCATACACAGATAGCTCGCTCCCAATCACCGTCCGTTGGGCGACGAGTTTGTCCGACTCATCAAACACATAGAGCGTCACAGAGCCCACATGGTCCTTGAACATGTCAGCACGCTGTATGTTGTAGTCATAAACGAAGTTGACATAGAGACCTGTCGGACAGTCGTCTCTGTCTTCTTTCATCATGTTACAGCCTGTCAGTAAAGCCGCAACTACAATCATCTGTAAACCCTTTTGTATGATGTGTCGAACACTCATTGTCGCAAATATTTTCTTAGTTCTTTACCTTATTTATATTAAAGAGACCACTGCTGGGTACGCTTAGCCCAAGAGAGGATGTTGATCTTGAAGGCGATGAATGCCTTGATCTCATCGTCCGTCACTCCAGTATGTACTTTTGGTGTGGCATCACCCAGGAATGCAACATCAGTTACCTGAATGTCATACCAGTTGTTACGCAGTACGCCATAACGACCGAGATAGTTATTAGCCTGATCAGCATCTGGATAAATATGCTCAATGTTTACACCAGCCACGCCGTCTGCCCATGGGGTGAGAACATCACCAAAGTGCTTGATACGAACAGTGTAATAACTCTTACCACCTTTGTAGCAGAAAATCTTTCCACCCAGATACTCCATTGTCTTTTCAACAATGTTTGCAGGTAGTGCACCACCTGCGAGTTCGGCACCTTTATCTGTAGTAATGGTTATGTCGTCAGCATCCACTTCACCAGCCACAAGATCGGCAACAGCAGGCAGACCAACGGTGAGGTCACCAGACTCGAAGTCACCTGTAATGAGACTGTTCTCATTTAGATAGTCAAAGGCGCGTTCTTGAATCTTTGCAATCAAAGTAGTCCTTGTGAAATAAGTAGATTTCACATCACCGATAGTGAAAAGGTCAGCGGCGGCAGCGTCACCTACGGTAGCGGTAATCTCCAAGCGTACCAACGTGGTTTGGTTCTCATTCTGATGATCCACATCGAAAGTATTCTCAAAACAATACTGAGGATGATCATTGCCGAAAGTAGCCTTGTAGTCGACAAGTGTTGCTTGTGTTAGTTCTGCTGTAGCGTCATCGTCAAAGTTTGGATCTTCAGCGAAATAAGTACGATACTTATAGGGATCGGGAGAACCGGTGGAGATGGCTAAATTACCCATGAAGCGATAGTTGTTATAACCATCTTTCGTATTGTCTGCCACACTGTGTAATGCTGCATAAGTAGCCGCATTGTCTGTAGAACGTACAAGATAAGACGTGGTGTTGGTATTGTCAATGGTCCAGCCAGTAATCTGCCACTTCAGAGCAGCAACACCTGACATTACCTGAGGGGCGTCCTGTTGAACAGTCACCTTAGCCATGCCACGCTCCACATAAATCTCATCGACAGAGCCAGATGCCTCTGCTTCTGCATGAGTTTTGAAAATGGTCGTAATAGGAACCAGTGTCTTTACGTCAAAATCAGCAGTAGGTGCAGTTCCATTCTTTGTAGAACCTGCCTCATTGGCAAGAACGGCATTTGCCATATAGAAGCCATTGCTAGTCATCTCTGATGCCCCCAAGCCAGCAGCCGTAGCGGTTTCTTTACGAAAATCCTCATAGGTTCCTGCAAAGGCTGTTGCTGATCCATTGATTTTCACAGCAGCACCATCTACTTCAACCAGTCCATTGTTATTAAGAATCACCAGCATCAAGTCATTGGATACCACTCCAGAAACCTCTTGGATAACCTTCTTGGAAACTGTCGTTACCTGTGGGTCATCGTCCTTTGCCCAAGGCTGGGTAGAAATCTCATAGGCAGACTTGAATTCTGCATCATCTTCATCAGCCTCATTACTAAACACAAGAAGAATAGCATTCTTCACGGAATACTCGCCGGGCAGACCGTCATCAAGGGTGGCGGTGTTATCCGCAGCACGCATAGAAGTAGGAACACTTGGCAGATTGATGTTAAAAGCCAAGAACTGGTTTTCATTCTCAAGATTGGGATTCGGATTCGGTCCTCCTGCTACATCCTTGTCGGATGAGCAGGCAGCAAATAGCATTCCTGCTATTGCCAATGCTAAAAAACCAAGTTTTTTCATAATTAAAATAATTAAAAGATTTCGTTATTATTATGTTATTATTCTCTGATTATCTCATCTCATTCAGTGTCTGGAGATTTTCACTCACGTCCATACCTTTTGCAGCAGCACGTTGGAGGGCAGACTCAGCATCCTCCCAACGTTGTTGTTTCATATACAGGATAGCACGCGCATTCTCTGCCTCGGCACTATCACCGGCACGGCTCAACAACGTCTCTGCCTTCAACAGGTCATCCTGACGGAGGGCAATGTTAGCAAGAGTCGTTGCAACCTCACTACTCTCCGGATAAAGATTGACGGCAGTCTGCATAGCACGGTTATACTCGTCGCTACCTTTTTCGAAAGTATTCGCCACATCCCATATCTCACGGACGGACAACTGATAAGGCTTGGTCTTATAAATCTCTTTCGCTTCTTCCAAAGTGAACTCCTTATATTCGAAAGTTATCTCGTAATCGGAACGGCGGAGACGCGGATAGACGTTCTGCAAGAGATATCGGTATTCCTCTGGATAATTCTGCTTTATTTTCTTCTCCTTCGGGTCAGGTTCCAACAAATAGTCATCGATGATGGAGAGGATCTCAGCACGATGGGGCAGCGTTGCCGTTGACATTTGCGATACCGCCTCGCGCAAGCCAATCCAGTTTTCTGGTGTTGCCTCTGCTGGTGCAAAGACATTGGCAGGGAGTTTATAGGTGTTACGCACATAATCGGTCAGCGACTTGGCACGGTTGGTGGCAAGCATACGGTTATGCTCATAAGGGCTCTCCGGTGATGCCCATCCGTGAATCTTGATTTGCTTTACAAAGATGTTTGGATCTTTTGTCATCACGTCAAGCGTATCGGTAATTTTACGCAACTCACGGTAGTTGTCCATATAGTCGGGTCTCATCTCCCAACGGTCAACTACAAAGTTGATGAAGGCCGTACCATGCAGATTACGGACTTTCTTGGTCGGTGCAGGTATTGCATCTACATAATGAAAGACTGGATCATTCTTGATATGACCTAAATATGCTTGCTCTGATTTCAAGGTATCACCGCAGCCGCATAAGTCACATTCCAACCATACCTCTGCACCTTTATGCCAGGGAGCTTTGTCAACAGCATCCGAGTAACTGTAACGCTGTGGTTTGTCCTTCTCACGACGCACTGTTACACAGTTATCGGCATAAAGGGGATCAATGCCGTCACGCTCAAAAAGAATGTCTTGAACACGTCCTATCACCAACAGCGTCTTAAGCCGCTGTTTCTGACTACCGTCCTTCGAGCGGAGGATGGGGGTAAAGGCACGGTAGCGAGCAGACTTTACCTTCAGGGAATCCAATATGAAGTCCATATCGACTACTGTCTTCTGATCGGTCTGCGTCACCTGATACTTATCAACGGAAATCTGGGTGTTCTGCTTTTTCTTGACACCTGTCAGTTTGATTCGGTCCTGTGCCATCACAATAACAAAGGCGAACAGGGATATGATGAGTAAGATATTACGTTTCATCTTGATTGGGTTTTTATGATTATTATTATCTAGACTCTCTAGATTCTCTAGAACAAATAAAGTATCGAAAGCACTGCCTTAGTCGGACCGACATACCATGTGTCACCGTCATTGATCTGCCTGCCGCACTCACCACAGGCGAAGCCCTTGTACTTGGCATAGACGACACCTGCACCGATGGATGCCTCAAAGTTCCAGTGACGGGAGAGCACCCACTGGTAACCATAAGACACGCCACCACCGATATACCAGCCTTCATAACGATGGTCACGAAGACCCTTGTACATGCCGAAGGGCAACTTGACATTGGCTGCGTTAAACTCACCGCCTAAGCCGTGGATTCCTATAAAGGAACCCTGGAAACGGTGACAGAACCAATAACGATACTCAGGAGCCAGCATCCAGTGCTTAAAGAACTTCTTGCCACTGTCTGTATTAAACTCCCA
>CADCEW010000074.1 GCA_902800585.1 uncultured Prevotellaceae bacterium | reverse complement strand
AAATCAGCCTCTTTCAGGATACGGATGGCACGGAGCGTCATATCCTCCATGTTACCTACAGGCGTGGGTACAATATATAAAATGCCCATGACGGGTGCAAAAATACAAAAAAATAATAATAAAGTATTCGAATTAAGATTTATTTTATATCTTTGTGCCATGATTTGAATGTATATATAACTTAAACCCTAAAATGATATTTAGTATGAAACAGAGAAAGTTCAATTTGTTGTACCTGCTGCTAGTAGCAGTATTCGTACTCTCATCGTGTTCAAAATCCGCTAAGCAGACAGCGAAGTTCATCCCGGAAGACGCTGCTGTTGTCAGCATTGATGTGAAGCAAATCCTCGAGAAGGGTAAGATTGCTGACAATGCTGAGCTTAAGAAGAAACTGCAGGAAGGCATGGAGCAAGGCGTCAAGAAACAGGAGACCAAAGATCTCATCAAGAAGATCATGGAAGACCCCACCAAGACTGGTATTGACCTGAGTGAGCCTATTTTCGTTTTCTATGCAGACAATAACAGCAAGCAGGGTGCTGTTGCCACCATTGCCAACAAGAGCGACTTCCTTGAGTTGGTAAACACTATCCAAAAGGAAGACGGCAGTGAGGCTGCTAAAGAAAAGGACGGCATCCAGTATATCGAGGATAACAAGACAATTGTTGCCTTCGATGATGCCACTTTCATCATCTCTGACAGTTACAGCCTCGACGAGATCATCGCCAAGTTCAAGAATGACGATACCAAGGGTACGATGGCTGAGAGCGACGATTTCGCCAAACTCCTTGAGGCCAAGGGTTTCATCAAGGCGCTCATCCCAATGACACTTGTTGAAGGACAGCTTGGTAATAAGAAAAACTTGCTGCCTGAGAGCGTTGAACTGAAAGACCTCAGTCTCATCCTGAATCTTACAACTGATAAGGGCGAGGCTAAGTTAGGCTTCGAATGCATCGCTAAGTCTGACGCTTGGAAGAAGTACATCAAGGAGTCTACCGAGATGTGCGGCAAGATCAGTGGTGACTATTTGAAATATCTCCCGAAGGGTGCTTTCATGATGTATGCTAATATCAACGGTAAGAAACTCTTTGAGATGCTTGATAAGGAAAAATACATCGACGACGCTGGTGTTACTGGTGAGCAGAAGAATATGGTGAAGAAGATCATGGAGGCTATCGATGGTGACTTCGCCCTTGGTCTTGGAAACATCGAAGGTGAAAAGCCAGAAGTTGCTGCCTACCTGAAGACCAAGGATGCCACTATTGCCGACTTGGCTAAGGAGCAGGGGCTTGAAGCAATGGAAGTAGAATTTGGCTTCAAAGACGGTGCTACCTATGCTGCTTATGGCACAAAGGCTTTCACAGAGGCTAAGGGTGGTTTCGACAAGAGCGCTGTCAGCGGACGTCGTGTTTACCTCTTCTGCGACATTGCAACAATTGCGAAGGTGGCAGGTACGGTTGGTGGTGATGCTGCTGGTGCTGCAGGCGCAGCCAGTGAGTACATCAAGACCGCTGAACTCTACGACACCAGCGATACCGCAGGTGAACTGGTTTTGAAGATGAATGATGCTGAGAAGGATCCTATCGAGTTCATCGTGGATTTAGCAGTCAAGCAGTTCTAATCCATTTCAATCATTGAATAAGTTACTCTACAGGCTTTTAAGCCGACATATGAACGCAGGACAGTTGGCGGGCTTCGTGCTCGCCAACCTCTGTGGTATGACTATCGTCCTCGCCGCTATCCAGTTTGCTACCGACATCATTCCGATGTTTACAGGCAGCGACAGTTTCATGAAGCCAGGGCAGATGGTAATGGCTAAGCATGTGAGTACGATGCGTACCCTGACAGGCAAGGCACCGACTTTCTCAGAGAAGGATATTGCCGAGGTGCGCCAACAATCTTTTGTCAGTAACGTAGGGGCTTTCACACCCTCGCTTTTCAGCGTCGTTGCCACCCTTGGCAGTGAACGGATGGGTGTACAGTTCTCTACGGAAATGTTCTTCGAGTCTGTACCCGACGAATTCATGGATATCGACCTATATCGTTGGAAGTGGGAGCCTGGCTCCAACGATATTCCTATTGTACTGCCTCGAAACTATCTCAACCTCTATAATTTCGGCTTTGCTAGCAGTCAGGGACTGCCAACCCTTTCCGAAGACCTTGTCTCAATGGTGAAGATACGCTTCTTGCTTCGCGGCTCAGGAGGCAGCAAAGAATTGAGTGGACATGTTGTGGCTTTCTCCAAGAAACTCAATACCATCCTGGTACCTCAGAAGTTCATGGAAGAAATGAATGCCACGCTCGCTCCTGATCGTCAGCCAAAGCCCTCACGACTCATCGTCACTGTCAGCAATCCTGCCGACGAGAAGATTGCCGAGTTCCTCGCTACAAAAGGCTATGAGACTGAGGCGAATGATGCAGAGACGGCACGAACGGCTCATTTCCTGCGTATCATTATCAGCATCGTCCTCGTCGTCGGACTCATTATCAGTGCGCTCGCCTTCTATGTCCTGTTGCTCAGCATCTTCCTGTTGTTACAGAAGAACACCGAGAAGATTGACAATCTCCTGTTGATAGGCTATTCCCCACAAGCCGTGGCACGACCCTATCATTTGCTGACCATCGGTCTCAACACACTGGTACTCCTATTATCCGTTGGCATCGTCCTCCTGTTACGAGGCTACTATCTCCCGCTGTTCGGACAACTCTATCCCAGCTATAGTGCTGCCAGCCTAAGTCCCGCCCTTCTGACAGGCATCGGACTCTATATGTTAGTTGCCCTGCTTAATTACATCGCCATCCACCGTAAAGTCAAGAGTGTATGGCATCTGCATGAGCAGTAACAGAAAAAACATCCTAAGAAATTTGGCAGATTGAAAAAATCATCGTACCTTTGCAGGCGATTTCAAAAATCACCCAAAGCGATGATCCGTTAGCTCAGCTGGTAGAGCACAACACTTTTAATGTTGGGGTCTTGGGTTCGAGCCCCAAACGGATCACAGAAAAAGAGACCATTGGTCTCTTTTTTATTTAATGAGTGGCCTCACGATATCAGCTTAGTAGTGCCACGATATCCTCCAGCCACTTTTTGTCTATTTCATCAAAAGTGTTGAGGTCACGACTATCAATGTCGAGGACTGCCACCACTTCATTCGTAGCGTTAAAGACGGGGACGACAATCTCGGAACGGGAGAGACTGCTGCAAGCAATATGACCAGGAAAAGCCTCCACATCAGGAACGACAACGGTTTCCTTACGCTGCCATGCTGTGCCACAGACACCGCGTCCGAAAGGAATGTGCATACATGCCACACTACCCTGGAAGGGACCCAGACGCAACTCATCGCCATGGACCATATAAAAGCCTGTCCAGAAAAAACCCATCGTCTCATGGATGGCAGCACTGACATTCGCCATCACAGAGACACTGTCTGTCTCGCCAGCTATCAAAGACCTGACCTGTTCAGTCAGTAATCTGTATTTCTCTTCTTTCTCCATCATCACTTATTCAGATTTCCGTTTGTCAAATTGTAGGAAAAGTCCCGCGAGGATGGTTCCGCTGATACTATGCCATGCACAGGAGATGGCACAAGGCAGGACAGCAAGGGGTTGTGCTGCAAAGAATGTTCCTGCGAGAACAGTGGCAAGACCTGCATTCTGCATACCCACCTCTATGGAGATAGTACGCTTCTTTGCCGTGTTAAAACGAGCCAAGCGTCCTGACATCCAACCCATCAGATAACCCAGCGTGTTATGACAGAATACCACGGCAAAGGTCCACAGGAACAGTATCAAGCCACGCGCTACCAAGTCATCGTGAACAGTGGAGATAACACCTCCCACGATACAGGCAAGACAGATGACACTCAGTCCAGGCATCAGCGACTGGATAGTCGGGAAACACTCTTTCTTGGAATAAGTATAATTAAGGAAGCAGCCCAGTCCCACAGGAATGATTGTCACGATGAGGATGTTAAGAAACATTCCGATAGTATCTATCTCTATGATCTGCCCTGCCGTCAGCTCCATGAGCAAAGGTGTCATCACTGGGGCAAGCAGGGTGGACGCACATGTCATCCCCACCGAGAATGCCACATCACCATGACAAAGATACGACATGATATTACTTGACACACCGCCTGGGCAACAGCCTACCAACAGAATACCCAAGGCAAGGGCGGGCTCCAAATGGAACACATATACCAACAGGTAGGCGACACAGGGCATGATGATAAACTGCGCACAGGCTCCGACGAAGATATCCAACGGACGCTTTGCCAGGATACGGAAGTCCTGTGTCGTCAACGTGAGTCCCATGGTAAGCATGATAATACCAAGAATCACTGTCTGTGTGTTACCCCTCACCCAGTTGAAGGCATCAGGTACGAAAAAAGTAAACACGGCGACGGCTATCACCGTAAGCGACGCATTGGCGGCAAGCCAACGACTGATATTCTGGAAGACACTTATTTTCATAACGGGTGCAAAGGTACAAAAAAGTTCATAATTCATAGTTTAAAGTTCATAATAATTTTGTACCTTTGCAGCCATAAAATAAAAAGAGAAAGAAATGACAGAAAAAAAATTCAAGAGAACGACTGTGACCTCGGCACTGCCCTATGCCAATGGCGGTGTACATATCGGTCACTTGGCAGGCGTGTATGTGCCTGCCGATATCTATGTAAGATATTTGAGACTGAAGAAAGAGGATGTATTGTTTATCGGCGGCTCCGACGAACATGGTGTACCCATCACTGTTCGTGCCCGTAAAGAAGGTATCACTCCACAGGATGTGGTAGACCGCTATCATAAGATGATTAAAGACTCCTTCGAAGAGTTCGGTATCTCGTTCGATATCTATAGTCGTACGACCAGTGAGACCCACCACAAATTTGCAGCCGAGTGGTTCCGCAAGCTCTATGACGAGGGTAAGTTGGTAGAAGAGACTACTGCCCAACTCTATGACGAAGAAGCAAAACAGTTCCTGGCTGACCGTTATGTGACTGGCGAATGTCCCTACTGTCATAACGAGGGAGCCTATGGAGACCAGTGTGAGAAATGCGGTCGTGACCTCTCACCTACGGAGTTGATTAATCCGAAGTCAACCATCAGCGGTTCTACCCCTGTGCTGAAAGAAACCAAGAACTGGTATCTGCCCCTGAACGAGTATCAGGAGTGGTTGAAGCAGTGGATTCTCGAGGAGCACAAGGAGTGGCGACCGAATGTATATGGACAGTGTAAGTCATGGCTCGATATGGATCTGCAGCCCCGTGCGATGACACGTGACTTGGACTGGGGAATCCCTGTTCCCATCGAGGGAGCAGAAGGAAAAGTGCTTTATGTCTGGTTTGATGCACCTATCGGTTATGTCTCCAATACCGTTGAACTCTGCGAGAAAGAGCCTGAGAAATGGGGCTCCTGGCAGAAATGGTGGCAGGATGAGGATACCCGTCTGGTACACTTCATCGGCAAAGACAATATCGTGTTCCACTGTATCATCTTCCCTACGATGATGAAAGCACACGGCAAGTATATCATGCCTGACAACGTACCTGCCAACGAGTTCCTGAACTTAGAGAACGATAAGATTTCCACTTCGCGTAACTGGGCGGTATGGTTGCATGAATACCTCGTCGACATGCCTGGCAAACAGGATGTATTGCGCTATGTATTGACAGCCAATGCTCCTGAAACCAAAGACAATAATTTCACTTGGAAGGACTTCCAAGACCGAAATAACAACGAACTCGTTGCCGTCTATGGTAACTTCGTAAACCGTGCATTACAACTTACCAAGAAATACTGGAATGGTATCGTTCCTGCTTGCGGCGAATTGCTTGACGTTGACAAACAAGCGCTGGAGGAATTCAAGGACGTGAAACAAAAGGTGGAAGCACTGCTCGACCAGTTTAAGTTCCGCGATGCCCAGTTTGAGGCCATGAATCTGGCACGTATCGGTAACCGTTATATCACGGAGTGTGAGCCTTGGAAGGTTTGGAAAGAAGATCCGAAGCGTTGTGAGACCATCCTGAATATCTGTCTGCAACTAACCGCCAACCTTGCCATTGCCTTTGAGCCGTTCCTGCCATTCTCCAGCAAGAAATTGCGTGAAATGCTGAACCTTGAGTCGTTCGAATGGGAGCAGTTAGGCAGTACCGATCTGTTGAAGGCTGGTCACCAGTTGGGTGAGCCTGCTTTACTCTTTGAGAAGATAGAGGATGAGACCATTCAGAAGCAACTCGATAAGTTAGAGGCTACGAAGAAAGCCAATGAGGCTGCCACCTATCAGGCTGCGCCCATCAAGGATACCGTTTCTTTCGAGGAGTTTGAGAAACTCGATATCCGTGTGGGATTGATTAAGGCTTGCGAGAAAGTGAAGAAGTCGAAGAAACTCTTGCAGTTCACCATTGATGACGGAACAGGTACGGATCGTACCATTCTCAGTGGTATTGCTGCCTTCTATGAGGACCCTTCCGTATTGGTTGGTAAGCGTATTCTCTTCGTCGCCAACTTTGCTCCACGTCAAATGATGGGTATTGAGAGTCAGGGCATGATTCTCTCTGCCGTCGACTTTGACGAGAGTCTCAGCGTGGTGACAACAACGAAGGATGTAAAACCAGGAAGCCAGGTGGGTTAAGACTCTGTTTATAGTTAAGAGTTCATAGTTATGCAGGCAATTATCTTGGCGGCTGGTATGGGTCGCAGACTCGGAGAATACACGAAGGACAATACGAAATGTATGGTCCCTGTGAATGGGGTGCGACTGATTGACCGTGTGTTGGGACAGTTGTCGAAATTACAGCTCCAGCGTGTCATCATCGTCATCGGTTACAAGGGCAAGGAGCTGCGTGAGTATATAGAGAGCCTCCCCCTGTCCCCCTCCCAAGGGAAGGGGTTAAAAGTAGAGTTTGTTGAGAATCTCATCTACGACAAGACGAATAATATCTATTCGTTGTCACTGGTGAAACAACAGATGATGGAGGATGACACGCTGCTCATTGAGAGCGATCTCATCTTCAACGACCGCCTGCTTGACATGATTATAGACAATCCCTGCCCTAACCTTGCCCTCGTTGCCAAATACGAGGCATGGATGGACGGTACGATGGTGCGCTTGGACGATGACCTGAATATTGTCAATTTCATCTCGAAGGATGCCTTCGACTATAACGAAGTCGATTCATATTATAAGACTGTCAACATCTACAAACTGAGCCGTCAGTTCTCACAGCAGAAATATGTACCCTTCCTTGATGCCTATACAAAGGCTGTAGGCAATAACGAGTACTATGAGAATGTGTTGCGCATCATCTCCCTGATCAACAACCACGACATGAAGGCACTGCCTATTGGTGGGGAGAAATGGTATGAGATAGATGACAAGCAAGACTTGGATATCGCCGAGGCATTGTTTGCAGATGAGAAAGATTTGCTGCGTAAATACTACGGGCGCTTTGGAGGTTTCTGGCGATTCCCCCAGATGCTTGATTTCTGCTATTTGGTGAACCCCTATTTCCCCAGTCGCAGAATGAAAGACGAACTGCGAGCCAATTTCGATACTTTGTTGACAGAATATCCCTCTGGTATGAAAGTCAACACCCTCATTGCCAGCAAGTGTTTTGGCGTGAGCGAGGATTATATTGTACCTGGTAATGGTGCAGCAGAACTCATCAAGGTGCTGATGGACGAAGGAAGAGGGAAGACGGGATTCGTAAGACCTACTTTCGAAGAATATCCTAACCGCTATAACAAAGACTGTCAAGTGACATTTGTTCCACAGAATGACGGCTATCGTTATACGGCAGATGATCTCATGGCGTTCTTTGGCGACAAGGATATCAAACAATTAATGGTTATCAACCCTGATAATCCCTCTGGTAACTTCATCCACAAGACCGATATACTGCGCCTTGCCCAGTGGTGTGAAGAACGGAATATCCGTTTAGTGGTCGACGAATCCTTCGTTGACTTCAGCAATCCGAATAGTCAGAACAATCAGAGTATTCTGAATAATCCGAATCATCCAAATAGTCTGCTGAGTGATGAGATTCTGGAAACCTATCCCCACATGGCGGTGATGAAGAGTATCTCAAAGAGTTTTGGTGTACCAGGATTGCGCTTAGGCATCCTTGCATCGGCTGACAAAGAGTTGATTGCCTCTATCAAGAAAGAGGTCAGCATCTGGAACATCAACTCATTTGCAGAGTACTTCATGCAGATCTACAACAAATACGAGAAGGACTACCAACGTGCCTGTACCAAATTCGTAAAAGAGCGTGATGACTTCGAACAGCAGTTGCACACCATTCCTTTCTTGCATGTCATGCCGTCACAGGCCAATTATTTCCTTTGTGAAGTATTGTCTCCCTATACTGCCAATGAGGTTGTCATCTACATGCTGAAACAGTATAACATCCTTACACGCGACTGTAGCAAGAAAACCGGACTCAATCCCAACAAGCAGTATATGCGTATCTCTGTCCGCAGTCATGAAGACAATGCCCGTTTGATTCAAGCACTAAAGGAATTGCCCCAATCGTAGACTTGTTGGATATGAGGACCATCGAGATGATGCTCTTGCATCAAACGATGAATAATAGCAAGACCATAAGGAAAATCTTCTGTGAAATAACGACTCTGGAAGTCGGGGACAAAACCGTCTTCGACTTTCTTCATGGGTGAAAGGAGACCTTTGAAGGCTTCGATGCTACGCAACTTACGTGTCAACGAAGCAGCATCCGTACTCTCGTAATAGTCTAAGACAGTAGGAATGCTGCCAGGAGTGACAGGCAGCACATCCAACAAACGGAAAAATTCAGCATCCATATCAATCAACAACTGGGAGGCTTCATCCGTCCAGTCACTATAGAACTGGTTTTGTACAGGATAGACGATACCTTCGTGCCAGTCGTGCCACATACTATAAAGGCGTGAGGTATGCAACAATGGGTTGCTGTTAGTGAGACTCGCTTCGTAATAGTTGGCAAGTAACTGAACAGGCGTATCGAGCATTTCCTCAATGATTCTAGCCAAGACAGCACTATCACCTCGCTCCACAGCCATACTCAGTGACGGTTTATAGCCTAACAAGTGAGCAGACTTGCCATAGTCCTCTACACGTGCTATAAAAGGAACACGCTGAAAACCGAATAAAGGTGTCGTCTCTGGCAGTATTTTCATCGCCTCAAAGAAGAAACCCGTACTGCTGACAA
>CADCEW010000073.1 GCA_902800585.1 uncultured Prevotellaceae bacterium | reverse complement strand
ACAACCACACAAGATTTTAAACCACTTTTTTCAATGCATACAAAAAGTTTTCGCTTTTCATGACAAAAAACGAAAACTTTTATACCTTATTATAATATATAATAGAGATTATTCGAATATCTGTCCCGTTTCATCTTCAGGAACAACGTCCATTCCAGACTCATCATATTGGCAAGGATTATATCCTGCAGGCATGTCAAATACCGCCTTACCATTATAACCCAAACGTTTATCTGCATAGACACGGCGCATATAATATGCCCATACAGGAAGAGCACCAGCCGCACCCTGTCCCATACTTGTCATTGTAAAGTGGATGTCACGGTCTTCACCACCAACCCAGCAGCCGCTGACCAGTGTAGGAGTAATTCCCATAAACCATGCATCACTATTATTATTCGTTGTACCTGTCTTGCCTGCGATATCTCCAGGGATATTATACTTATAACGAAGGCGTCCTGCCGTTCCACCTTCCACAACGGCCTTAAGCATATAAAGCATCTTATTAGCACTTTCTTCGCTGATGACTTCATTCATACGTGGCTGGAACTCTGCAATCACATTACCTTCATTATCTGCAATCTTCGTCACGAGTAATGGTGCCGTACGGATACCATGATTAACAAATGCCGTATAGGCACTCACCATCTCTCCTACCGTAATATCACAAGGTCCAAGACAAAGAGCCATTGACGGATGAATTTCCGGATTATTAATACCATATTCCTTCAATAGTGTCACAAATGCCTGCGGATTCAACTTACTCATCAGATACGCTGATATCCAGTTATTCGACTGCTGGAGTCCCCATTTCAGCGTAACCATCTCTCCATAACGAGCACGACTACCATTACGTGGAGTCCAAGCACGTCCTCCTACAATATAAGTTTCCTGTACATTCGGAGCCTCATCACATGGTGAGAAACCGTTTTCCATCGCCAGTGAATATAGGAACGGTTTGATGGTCGAACCTACCTGACGACGTCCCTCCATGCACATATCATAGGCAAAATGCATGAAGTCAAGTCCTCCTACATAAGCCTTGACATGTCCGTTCTGAGGACACATACTCATGAATCCACAACGTAAGAAAGACTTATAATAGCGAATAGAATCCATGGGAGTCATCACTGTGTCTACTTCGCCATGATAGGTAAAGACAGACATATCTGTCTTTGTATTGAACGACCGTTTAATCTCCTCTTCCGAAGCACCAGCCTCTTTCATTATCCTATATCGCTCACTCTGACGAACAGAACGCATCAGAATATTATTAACCTGCTCAGCCGATAGTTTTCCTGAATACGGAGCACTCTTTCGTCCTCTATTCTCTTTGTCAAAAGCCGGTTGCAGATACTTTACAATATGCTCACGAACTGCCTGTTCAGCATATTCTTGCATCCGGGAATCAATTGTGGTGTACACCTTCAGTCCGTCAGTATACACATTATAATTATCACCATTCCGTTTTCTGTTCTTATTACACCATCCGTACAATGGATCTGTCTCCCAGTTGATGGAATCAATATGATATCTCACCATATTCCATGACGGATAATCCGAGCGTTCTGGTTTCTTGGCCATCATATAACGGCGGAGATAGTCACGGAAATAAACGGCAACACCATCCTTATGATCAGACACATGGAAATTCAGTTTCAATGGCTCTGCCGAATACTGCTGATACTGTTCCTCTGTAAGATAGCCAGCCTTCACCATCTGTCCCAGTACCACATTACGACGTTCCTGACTTCTGTCATGATGACGTACAGGATTATAATATGACGGATTCTTACAAAGACCTATCAGCGTAGCAGCCTCGTTAACCGTCAAGTCCTTCGGTTCTTTGCCGAAATAAGTATTCGAGGCCGTCTTGATGCCTACTGCATTATGCAGAAAATCAAAATAGTTCAGATACATTGCAATGATCTCGTCTTTCGTATAATTGCGTTCTAACTGCACAGCTATTACCCATTCAATAGGTTTCTGAAACAAACGCTCCATCACGCTATGAGCTGTTTCTGAATAAAGTTGCTTCGCCAACTGTTGGGTAATTGTAGAGCCACCACCTGCACTCTTTTGTCGGAAAAGTCCTCTTTTGACGATGGCACGTCCCAATGCAAAGAAATCTATACCTGAATGGTCATAGAAGCGTACATCCTCCGTTGCCACCAAAGCCTGAATTAATGACGGAGATAACTGTGAGTAATCCGCCAAGACTCGGTTTTCCCTGTTATAGTTCCATGTTCCCATGATTTTTCCATCGGAACTATATATTTGAGTAGCATACCTATTAATAGGATTCTGGAGTTCCTCAATAGGAGGCATATACCCAATCCAACCGTTATTAATTGCCCAAAATGCCACAACTGCTGTAAGGACGGATGCCCCCAGCAGAGACCATAAAACACGTACAATCAGTTTACTCATTTTTCTGAGACCTTATATTTATTGGCGTTGCAAAGATACGCTTTTTTATTGATATAAGGAAATTTTTATCACAATTTCAATGAAAACTGTCTCATTCTTTAATTGTATTAAACTGGAAAATGTTATCGAAGTTTTGGTAAATAACTTCTACTAACTCAAAAAAAATATCTATCTTTCTTTTATTTTTCAAGTATTCTTACTACCTTTGCAGCATCAAAATAAGATAAAACGATTGTCAATATAATGAAGAATATGAAACGAACTACGATGACGATGCTAATTCTTGTCTTCACCATTACTGTCTACGGACAGAAGAAATGGACACTAAAGGACTGCATCGACTATGCTATGCAGAACAACATTACCTTGCAACAGGCGCGGTTAAAGAAACAGACTGCCACGGAAGAAAGGAAACAGTCACAAGCAGCCTTGTTCCCCTCCCTGACTGCCTCCACCAATCAAAGTGTCGGTTACCGTCCATGGCTGGCATCAGGAATGACCACCGTTACTAATGGCACTGTGAATACTAAAGTGAACAAGACATATTATAATGGTACGTATGGTATCAACGCCTCATGGACGGTATGGAACGGTAATCAGAACCGCAACCAAGTCAAACTCAACGAAGTCACTGAGGAGCAAGCGGACCTAACCATTGCCGAGACCGCCAATTCTATTCAGGAGAAAATCGCCCAGTTATATGTTCAGATTCTCTATATGGACGAGGCTATCAAGGTCAATAAGGAAAGTCTGGAAACCAGCAAGAAGAACGAGGAACGTGGTAAGGTATTTGTGGAAGTCGGTAAGATGTCAAGAGCCGACCTTGCACAGTTATCTGCGCAAAGAGCTGCAGACGAATACAACATCGTAGAGGCAGAGAGCAACCTCGCTGACTATTTATTGCAGTTAAAGCAATTGTTGGAGATTACCAGCTCGGAACCTTTCGACATTGTGATTCCCACATACAGTGACGAACAGGCACTTGCCCAGATTCCGTCACTAATCAGCGTCTATGAAGCTGCCCTCACTTATCGTCCGGAAATCCGCAACTCAGAACTTAGTCTAAGGTCCAGCGACCTCCAAATGAAGATTGCCAAAGCAGGACATTTGCCAACTATCAGTATGACAAGCAGCATAGGTACCAATACGGGCTCTATGAATTCCACTGATTGGGGCAATCAAATGAAAACCAATTTTGATGCCTCTGTCGGAGCATCCGTGAGTGTCCCCATCTTCGATAACCGCAAGACGAAGACCGCCATCAACAAAGCGAAGATACAGCGTGAACAAGCTTTGCTTAACATTCAGGACAAGCAAAAACAGCTTTATTCCACCATCGAAGGCTACTGGCTCGATGCCAACACCAATCAACAGAAGTTCATAGCAGCACTATCCACTCTTGCCAGTGAGCAGGCAAGTTTTGATTTGGTGTCGGAACAGTTCAATGTCGGACTGAAGAACATCGTAGAGTTAATGTCAGGTAAAGACAAACTCTTAATTGCCCAACAAAACAAGTTACAGAGCAAATATATGACTATCTTGAATCAGCAATTGCTCCGTTTCTACAAGGGCGAAGATATGAACATTTAAGAGATGAGAGTTAAGAGATAAGAAAATAAAGATATAAATATGAAGAACAAAAAAATCTGGATAGGCGTGGGCATCGTTGTCCTTATCGCCATCATTTACTCCCTCTTGTCGGGTGGTAAGAAAGAAGAAAAAGTGTCGTTTGAGACGGCAAAGGTTGAGAAGCGGAATATCAACAGTAACATCACTGCTACAGGTACCATTGAACCAGTTACATCTGTAACGGTAGGTACACAGGTCAGCGGTATCGTTGCTAAACTCTATGTCGACTATAATAGCGTCGTCAAGAAAGGACAGATTATTGCCGAACTTGACAAGACCAACCTTATCAGTGAACTCAACACTGCAAAAGCGAACCTATCGTCTGCACAGAGTACGCTGAATTATGAACTTGCCAACTACAACCGTTACAAGACCCTTTACGACAAAGGACTGGTCAGTGCTGACGAATATGAGAATGCCAAGCTCTCTTATGATAAAGCACGCCAGTCGGTATCTACCTCTCGTGAGAGCGTGCAGAAGGCTCAGACCAACCTCGGATATGCCACCATCACCTCTCCCATCGATGGTGTGGTACTCTCCAAAGCGGTAGAGGAAGGACAGACTGTTGCCGCCTCTTTCAATACTCCTGAACTGTTTACGATTGCCAAAGACCTCACTGATATGCGTGTGATTGCTGATATTGACGAAGCGGATATCGGTGGAGTGAAAGAAGGACAGCGTGTTGCTTTTACTGTTGATGCCTTTCCCGATGATTCCTTCGAAGGTCGAGTGACACAAGTACGCCAACAGGCTACCACAGAAAGTAATGTCGTTACCTATGAGGTAGTTATCTCTGCCCCCAACAACGATCTTAAACTGAAGCCCGGGCTGACTGCCAATGTCACGATTTATACTATGGAAAAGAACGGTGTAGCCGCTGTTCCGTCCAAAGCACTCCGTTTTACTCCTAACGAAGCACTCCTTGCCAAAGGGGAAAAGATTGAAGATTGTGAGGGCGACCATAAGGTTTGGACCAAGGAAGGTGACACCTTCAAGGCCCACAAAGTGGAGATCGGTACTACCAATGGTATGCTGACTGAGATTATCAGTGGAATCAAAGAAGGCACAGAGGTTTTAGTAGACTTTAATATCTCTAGTGGCGATGGATCGATGGGCGGTGAGCAACAAGCAGGCAATCCTTTCATGCCAAGACCAAGAGGTAATAATAACAGAAACGGAAACGCTAACGGGCAACAGCCGAGAAGATAAAAAAGGATAATAAATGGAAGACAATAGGAAAGTCGTCATTGAACTGCAGAACGTGAAGCGTTACTTTCAGGTAGGCAGTGAGACTGTCAAGGCATTACGTGGCGTCTCTTTCAAGATTTACGAAGGCGAGTTCGTTACTATCCAAGGCACCTCTGGCTCTGGTAAGTCAACCCTTCTCAACCAACTCGGTTGTCTTGACACGCCAACCAGTGGAGAGTATTATCTTGACGGAATCTCTGTCCGCACCATGTCGAAAACTCAGCGTGCCCATCTACGTAACCAGAAGATTGGTTTTGTGTTCCAAACCTACAATCTACTGCCAAAGACTACAGCTGTAGAGAACGTAGAGTTGCCGTTGATGTACAATAACAAGTATGATGCAAAGCAACGACGTGCCGCTGCAGTCAAAGCACTGGAGGCTGTTGGACTCGGCGACCGTCTGGAACATAAGTCAAATCAAATGTCTGGTGGACAGATGCAGCGTGTCGCCATTGCCCGTGCTTTGGTCAATGATCCTGCCGTACTTCTTGCCGACGAGGCGACGGGAAACCTTGATACCCGTACTTCCTTCGAGATGCTCGTCCTCTTTCAGGAATTATACAAACAGGGACATACTATTATCTTCGTAACCCACAACCCTGAGATTGCCGAGTACAGCAGTCGCAATATCAACCTACGCGACGGCAAAATCCGCGAAGATACTGTCAACACGAATATCAAGTCAGCGGCAGAGGCACTTGCCGCCTTGCCAAAACCACAAGACGACTAAATCATGAATATACTTAATCTATTTAAAGTAAGTATCAAGGCAGTTGCCAACAATAAGATGCGCTCCTTCCTCTCCATGCTTGGTATCATTATCGGTGTGGCGGCAGTCATCATCATGATGTCTATCGGACAAGGTTCGAAAGAGAGCATCCGTAAGGAACTCTCGACGATGGGTACCAATCTGCTCACCATCCGCCCTGGTGCTGATATGCGAGGTGGCGTCCGACAGGACCCATCTTCCATGCAGACATTGAAGATGGCAGACTATGAGCGTATCATGCGTGAAAAGAGATTTGTCACAAAAGTTTCTCCAGAAGTTACTGCCAGCGGACAAGCCATTTATGGTAATAACAATACCAACACCTCCATGTACGGAGAGTCGACAGACTATCTCGACATCAAACAATGGCCCGTTGAGAAGGGCGACTGCTTCACAGAAGAGGATATCAAGAAAGCTGCCAAAGTGGTAGTTGTTGGAAACACCATCGTCAAAGAACTCTTTGGCGAAAACGTTGATCCTATCGGCAAAACCATTCGTTTCAAAAGTATTCCCATGCGTATCATCGGTGTACTAAAGACGAAAGGCTATAATTCGTGGGGAATGGACCAAGACAATGTCATCATTGCTCCCTATACAACAGTGATGAAACGTATTGCAGCCCAGACTTGGTTCTCAAGTATTGTCTGTTCTGCTGTCACCGAAGAATTGAGTGACGCCGCTATCGAGGAGCTCACACAGATATTACGTGGCAATCATAAACTGAAGGAAGATGCAGATGATGATTTCACCATCCGTTCACAGGCAGAGATGATGGAGACGATGTCCTCGACGATGGATACAGTAACAGTCATTCTTGTCGTCGCTGCTGCTTTCTCACTACTTGTAGCAGGTATCGGCATCATGAACATCATGCTCGTTTCCGTGACAGAGCGTACCAAAGAGATTGGTCTGCGCATGGCAGTAGGAGCCACAGGTCCCGTTATCTCTTTACAATTCCTCATCGAGTCAGTACTCATCTCCGTCACCGGAGGACTCTTGGGCATCCTTGTCGGATGTAGTGCCAGTGGTGGACTCAGCATGATAGGCATGCCGTCAAGTGTCCCAGCATGGAGCATTTATGTATCATTCCTCGTCTGTGTCTGCATTGGAATTCTCTTCGGATATATCCCTGCACAAAAGGCGGCTAATATGGATCCTATAGAGGCCATACGACATGAATAAACGACTGAAATACTTCCTGCATATTGTCTTCTGGGCATATATGTTTCTCTCGCCACTGACGTATGCCAGAGGAACGGGAATTAACATGACACAATATGTTATGAACTGTATGTCGCCGCTCATGATGATGGTGGTGTTCTATATCAATTATTTCTGGTTGGCACCGTATCATTATGCGGCAGGCAAGCACCGTTACTTCTTACTCATCAACACAGTATTGGTAATTTGTCTTGGTATCGGACTGCATTACTGGACGGATTTCACAAACAATCTATTCCAGCCTGTTTCACCCACCTACAAAGGGCTTGACAATATTGAGGTATTCTTTTTCATCCTGCGTGACATTATCAATCTCGCCATCTTTGCCACCGCTGCTACCTGTATCGCCCTATCCCAACGATGGTATTGGGCAGAGCAGGCACGAAACAAGGCAGAGGCAGCACGCACCGACGCTGAATTAAGTAACCTGCGTAACCAGATTAATCCACATTTTCTGTTAAACACCCTCAATAATATCTATGCCCTCACTGCCTTCGACACAGGCAAGGCACAGGAGGCCATTCGGGAATTATCCAATATGCTACGCCATATCCTCTATGACTACCAGCAACCAGCCGTTCCTTTGGCCGATGAGGTGGAGTTTATCCAGAACTATGTAAAACTGATGAAGTTACGATTACCTGATTCTGTTAAAGTGACCTTCGATGTCCGGGCTTCCAAGTCAGACATCACCATCGCTCCCATGATTTTCATTTCATTGGTCGAGAATGCTTTCAAACACGGTGTCAGTCCCACAGAACCCTCTTTCGTCCGTATCGCAATAGATGCAGACGAGGATAATATCATCTGCGATATCCGAAACTCGAACCATCCTAAGGCTGCCAGTGACCATAGCGGTCATGGTATTGGTCTGCAACAGATACAACGCCGACTTGAGTTAGCCTACTTTGAGCACTACACATGGACCAAAGAGATTGTAACCAATGGTAAGGTATACCATTCACGTATCCATATCACGGACTGGAAAGAGTCTAACAGTAAATTAAAGAGTGAAGACAACAATTAATAAATAATATAAAGAAAGAAACATTATGATCATTAACTGCGCCATTATCGACGACGAGCCCCTCGCAGCTGGGTTGATTAAAAGTTATGTAGAGAAAACACCTTTTCTCGAACTCATTGGAACCTACGGCAGTGCCATCGAGGCAATGAAAGAACTGAGGGAACATCCTGCCCAACTGCTCTTTCTTGATATTCAAATGCCAGAACTCTCTGGTATTGAGTTCGCCAAGATTCTGTCTCCCAATACCAAGATTATTTTTACTACCGCTTTCCAGCAGTATGCCGTTGAAGGCTATAAAGTCAATGCCCTTGACTATCTGCTAAAGCCCATTAGTTACGATGACTTCCTGAAAGCTGCTAATAAGGCACTCGAATGGTTTACTATTATCCAGAAACAGCAGGTATATGCCACCGACCGCTTTATGTTTGTCAAGAGTGACTATAAACTTTTCCGAGTTGATCTTGACAACATCCTCTATGTCAAGGGACTAAAAGACTATATACGCATCTACCTGCAAGACGGGTCGAATGTGATGAGTCTCATGAACATGAAGATGATGGATGACTACCTTCCCCATCCGGAGTTTATGCGTACCCATCGCAGTTACATTGTCCATATGACAAAGGCAGAGTCTATTGACCGCTTTCGCATTGTCTTTGGTGAAGAGTTTATCCCTATCTCTGACTCCTATAAGGAAGAGGTGCAAAAGTACTTCGACATCCACACTTTGATGTAATCAGGCTGATGCAATGAGTAGCCTGCCTTTGCCTGCAAGAGGAGCTTCAATGCGCAGTTCACGTGCACGGAGAAGAATTTCCATGCCAATCTCACCATAAGGCAGGTGACAATAGGTGCTCTCTGGTACCAATACTCTACCACTCTCGCACAATTTACTTAATAATATAAATATCTGCTGGGTGAGGCTTTCTGCATCTGCAAAGGTCTCTGGATGACTGAGGTCTATAATGACGTTGTTGTAACAGTCGTATGCAGAAGACAGACCTTCACTATTAACAACAACAGCACCTGGAGCCTCTGTCTCTGTATCACTCGGAATGCGTGAAATAGTCTTGACAGGATTCTCTGCTTTAATCTGATGGAACAGCATTTCAGGATATTGCATCTCCAACATATGCAGGAAGGCGCAGTCTTCCTTCACCACGCTTTCATCATCATGAACCAAGTAGACAGCACCGCCCGTTGTCTCCAAGTCACGTGTACGGGTCAGGAACGGGTCACGCCCAAGACGTCCAAACACACCATAACAGTAACTGGGCAACTGGCGCACCAGTTGTAGGACAGGAGCCGACTCCAGCGTGACATCATTAGGCAGGATAAAAAATTTGATAACACCCTTGCGCTGCTCGAACTTGACAGGATCGAGGTAAGAGTCGAGGGCAGAGTCCGTTTCATGCTGGCCATAGATCTTCTCCAGAAACTGTCGTGTCTGACCAGCACCGATTGGACGACAGTTGATTTCTATGAGTACTGGACCCTTCTCGTCAACCATAAACTCACCATGTACAGGACCGTATTGGATACCGATAGCATCTAACACGTCATAGGCATAGCGCACGATGGCAGATTCGCCCACATCCAGACGAGTCACCGTCTCCATGTAGTTGTAGATATTGCTGCCGTTCATTTGCAACTTGCCATAAAAACACATCGACACTAGACGGTGCTTACCTGCGCATGACACAGTATTGACAATATACTCCTTTCCGATGATGCGCTCCTGCATGAGGATGTCGCCCACATGCTCGTCACTCGCGGATACAGCCAGTTCCGTGAGCACGGCATCCATCAACTCTTCAAGCCCGTTGCAGAGATGTAAGCCCAGCGTAGCAGCACTGCGTACACGCTTGATAACGGTGTTTTTAGTGCCAAGTTCCTTGTAGAAAGCTTCCGCCTCAGCCTCGCTACGTACAACACGCCCACGAATATAGCGTATGCCGTAGTCAGCGAGAGCCTGCTGCATCTCATCCTTCCGTGTCATCTTACCGATGATAGACCACGGATTACTAGGGAGTCCGAGGTCGGAGCCCAAACGGGTGGCCAGTTCTACACCGTATTCGCTGCCTGCTACAACGACTATAGGATTGTATTTCCGTACCTGTTCCAGTATAACGTCATAATCCTTATTGGCCCTGATACAGGGTGTTCCTTCGGGAAGTCGCTGACGGGCAATTTCCTGTCCTTCAAGGAACTGGGCACGATCCTCTTCTGTTCCTGGATATAAAGCCTCTACCACTACAGGCTGATAGCCTCGTGCTATTACATCCTCCACGTAATTAAATCCCGTGGAAACGATTTCAACTATAACAATGTACTTTTTCA
>CADCEW010000072.1 GCA_902800585.1 uncultured Prevotellaceae bacterium | reverse complement strand
TTGGGGCCAGTGTAGGTGGACTTGACGGATTCGTAGCTGGAGAGGGTGCCGATGTCGTAGCGGTGGCCGGGCATCTCGTAGGTGTAGACGGGAGTCTGGGTGGAGAGCCAGGCGATGAAACTGCCGGGGGCATCGATGCCACAACCACTGGCGATGCCTTTCTTGATCAGGCGGGCGTCTTCACGGGTGTAGTAGTAGAAGGCGGGGATGCACCAATGACTCTTGGGATTCGCAGGCTTCTCCTCCATGGAGAGGATACGACCATCCGAATCTATCTCTGCCACACCCGTCTTATGGAGTCGAGCCTCGTCAGCCTCGTAGTAGCGCATGACGCACGTCGCGTTTTTCTCTTTCGCGTAGCGGATGAAGGTGCCTAAGCTAAAGTCTAACAGGTTGTCGCCAGCCATGACCAATAGGTCGTCGTCCAGCTTTAGCTGGTCGATGGCGTAGTCGATGTCTCTGACGGCTCCCAAGCGACCTTCGTTGCTTGTGGTACCGTCATCGAGAATGGTTAGCGGGGAGCGGTTAGCGGTTAGCGAAGATGCATTTGCCCACTGTTGGAAGATGGGGGCGAATTTGTGGTTACTGATGACGATGTATTGGTCGATCAGGCCCGTTTTGTTCATATCGTCGATGAGCCAGTCCAGGATGGGCTTGCCAGCCACTTCCAGTAACGGCTTCGGAAAGTTTTCAGTAAGCGGATATAACCTCGTTGCGTATCCCGCAGCTAAAATGATGCAAATCATTTATATTTGTCTTTATTCGACCACGAATCTTTTTTATGGGTCGCACTGCGTGCGAGAAATTATTCAAAATTGACGATGGTGTGGGATGTAACTGCGTTCCGCAGTCTTATGCTGTTTCAAAAGTCTCATCGCTCAAGAAAGTCTTGGCGCTGTTCCTCTTGAACCATCATGCATCATCAAGATGATGTTACCTCCCTCACCATCTCAAAAAATTATTCAAGCTACCGCCTCCCTATATAATCTTCCTGTTTTTCAAGGAAAAGATAAGCGAAGTACTTTCCTCAATGCGCAGCCTGATAAATTTTTTGAGATGTGACAAAAGGACGGGGAAGCGAAGCTTTCACGGAAAGGGTAAGACAGAGATACGGAACTAAGCTTGCTTAAGTGCAGTATAACTGGCTTAGCCTTGGGAGAGGCGACAAGCCTCGAACTTTTGTTACATCGTTAATTTTGTACAATTTCCAGCCGTAGGCTGCTTTAAAAACCTGAGAGATATGGGGGAGTTAAAGCATTGCGCCGTTGGCGCTGTCGCAGATGAAGACGGCGTACTTGCCCTTCATCTCAGGATAAGAAGCCAAATACTTCTCAGTGACCTTTCTTGAGATTTCGTCCTCGTAGGCGGGGTCGATGAGGGCCATGCAGCAGCCTTTGAAGCCGGCACCAGAGAAGCGGCCACCATAGATGCCGTCGGTCTGGGTCATGATCTCGTACAGGCGGATCTGTTCGGGGGCACCTGACTCCCAGTTATGGATGCTACTCCACCCTGACTCGAAAGAGAGTTGGCCGTAGGCCTCGATATCGCCTCGGCGCCATGCCTCGGCACCCTTCTCTACACGCTCGAACTCCGTGTACCAGTGTTCACAGCGCTTCGCCCAGGGTTCGGGCAGGCGGTCCTTGTATTGTTCGTAGACCTCACGGGGGACGTTACGGGCATTCGCCTCATTGAACTTACCATACTCCATGCCAGCCAAGGCTTGGAGGGCATAGACACCTGAACGGAGTTCGTCCACGCGCATATTGTATTTCGAACCAGCGAGGTTGTGTTCCAAGCCCGAGAAGAAGATGGCAATCTTATAGGGTTTCATCTCCTGGCTCTGTGGAATCAGCTCGTAGTGGTTGTCTTTCGTATCGAGATACAACAGATGGTTTTTCTTGCTCAGCACCTCACAGCTCTGGTCGAGTTTACCGACACTGACACCCACGTAGTTCAGTTCGGCATCGTAAGCCACGTTAATGATCTCCTGTTGGGTTAACTGGATGTCGTTGACTTTACAGAGGGCGGTCAGGAAACTGATGATCACCGCTGCACTGGAAGAGAGACCGCCGATAGGCAGGGTTCCTTCGATGACACCGCAGAGGCCGACATGCAGTTGGTGCAGTCGGGACAGTGACAGCGTGGCACCACGCAGGTAGTCAGCCCAGTCATTTTGTTTCTGGGGCGGTACTGAGGCGATATGCCACTGGGCACGCTTGGGGAACTGCAAGGAGGCCATCTCCACGACGCCGTTCTGCTTGGGGGCATAGGCGATATGGATGCCTTTGTCAATGGCCAGACCCGTTATCTTGCCGAGGTTGTGGTCGGAATGAGCGCCGATGGGGCAAATCCGGTAAGGGCAGAAGGTTGTTCCTTCTGGGTCACGGCCGTAAATCTGATTAAACTTCTCTTCGCAGTTCATTCCAGTTTATTTTTCGAACACGGATTACTCGGATTGAACGGATTATTTTAGATGACAGACCATTGGTCTGCTTTATTCGCTCCTGAATAAAGGTTTATATTTTGCCAGAAGATTCATTGAAAGTGGACTTTCATAAAGTCTTCAGTCAAAATAAAAACTTATCATCTGAAATAGATTCTTATCCGTAATATCTGTTATATCCGTGGTCTTTAAAAATGGGGAGAGGGGAACTGTGACTTGCCGATTGGATATATTTTTCCCTTATCCCGACTACTGTGTTTTTCACAGTGATTAGGACGAGGGGAAGAGGGTCCAAAAGGATATAGGTAGTCCCGTAGATTCACAGGTATAGCTTTGCTATAACGGCGCAAAATTACTAAAAATTTAGTAAATATCCAAATAATATTGATAATATTTGAAACCTAAGATTGGATTATTGACATAAAATATTCTACAATCCCTGCGTTATAGCCGTCCCTTATCAAGGGACTCTAAATTTTATCTTCACTACTTTTTCTTCACAACTCCCCAACCCCTCTTCGTCCTAAGAGGGGCCTCAACCTATCCCTAAATCCCTTTCCAATCATAGGAAAGGGACTGAATTGATTACGGGCAGAAGCCGCCCTTCATCAAAGTTTTTGTAAGATTCACAAAGCTTTCGCCCTACGGGTGAATCTTGATTTATTTAGACACGGCGGGACGACGCCGTGTTTTTGTCGGTTAATTTGGAATTTGAGGAGATGAAGGGAGGAAAAATGTCTACAATTTGGGAATGGCAGAGAGAAAGGGATGGATATGGAAAAGGGTGTGTTAAAAGGGAGGGTCGAGAGGTTAAAGGAATTAACGATTCTGACGATATAATCGTCGGGATGGTTTGTAGGAAAATGACGAAATTTGTTCACCGAAAGAAGCCCACACTGTGTGGGAATTCAATAATCATTATTTACAATTAAATAGTATGACATTTTTAAAAGAAAAAACGCTTCCAATGGTGGATCCATTGGAGAAAGCAGTCATGACATTCATCTTGGAAAGAGTGAAGAGAATCGTCGGACTAACAACAGAAATCGACAGGTTTGCAGGTATCAACGGAAGTAAGATTAAACCCGAAGAGTCCTTGAACATCCGTTCCAACCTGCTTATCAGAATCCTCATCTATATGGCACTGCACCAAGGGGATGATTTCAAGAAAGACTGGGAGGCGATAGGAGACTGTATCCAGAAGATCGCCAGAGAGAACGCACCATCATTAAAGAAGAAAGGAAAAGAAAGAAACAATCAGTGTGATGAAAACAACTAAAGTATCATTGTTCAAGAACCTCCATGCCTACGAGAGCGTAGCTGTGAAAAAGGAGGAAATCGTAAGACTCATCCGTTTCGATGAGAGTGTAGCACAAAAGACTCAGCAATATCGGGATATCGCCTATCATGTTAGTCGGGAGAAAGCGAAGAAGGAAGTGAAAGAGAATACCATGCCTGCCTTCAGTGTCGGTGTACTTTTCAAGGGTAGCGGAAGACAAACGGAACAGATTGCCATGGCGACAGGACTTGCTATGTGCGACGTGGATAAAGTTGATAGTTTAAAGTTTAAAGTTGATAGTTTGATGCAGAAAATAAAGGAGGATCCGCATACGATGCTCTGTTATCGGACAATCAGTGGGGAGGGACTGCGTGTCATCTACCGCTACCAACGGGTGGATGGAGACGGCCATGAGGTTCACCTGAACTGTGAGGCTTATCCAGCAGCCTTCAAGAAGGGCAACGACTACTACGCCCAACTAATCGGATGCGACTACGACCATGCCTGCAGCGACTTCACCCGTCTCTCCGGACTCGCCCATGATGCGGAGGTGTACTATAATCCCGACAGTGTACCATTTGTCGTGACAGACGCAGAGATGGTTGTAGAATGTATGGAGAACAGATCATCGGAACCCGGGAAACCTCGAAAGGTGTATGAGTCGAACACGCAGCACACCACCCCAGAGATTGCATGGAGTCGTATCCAGCGGATACTCAGCCAGCGACAGATCAGTTATTCGCCAGGTCACCGCCACGACTATATCGTCCATGCCGCCTACCTCTTCAACCGTTTCGGGTGTCCTCAGGAGGATGTCACAAGATGGGCAGAACAGGAATGGGGCGACCTGCCAAAAGATGAGCGCAAGGACGTCATCAGACACTGTTACAAACAGAAGGACTGTCATGGGACGTGGAAGATTCAGAGGACGAGAGAGCGGAAAAACGCCCTCCTCTCAACCACAGAAATCCGAGAGTGGCTCAGCGAACAATGTAAGGTCGTTTATAACGTAGTGACAGACCAGACGATGTATCAAAAAAAGGTTAGCGGTTATGGGTTAGAGGTTAGAGAGGTTCAAGAGTTTAAGGAGTTCAAAGAGTTTAAGGAGTTTAAAGAGTTTAAGGAGTTTAAGGAGGGGGAATGGAAGGAGGTGGATGACAGGGTGCTGTATTCCATGCGCTGCCAGATGGAGACGGATACGGGTAAACGAGTGCTTGACAAGGATGTGAAGAGCGTGCTATCCAGTGATTTCGCCCTCCTCGTCCACCCTATCCGTGACTACATCAACCAACTGCCTCAATGGGACGGTAATGACTATGTCAGTATACTTGCCAACCACCTCACCGCCGAGCCTGTTGTCATAGGACAGACACAGACAGAGGTACAGCAGGACATCGAATGGGCACTCCACAAATGGCTCGTCGCCATGGTAGCCACCTGGATGGACGACCAGGTTGCCAACCATCAGGTGTTTACCCTCATCGGCAACCAAGGTATCTATAAATCGACGTTCTTCCGACACCTCCTGCCCCCTGCCCTGCGTGGCTATTTCTGGGAGAATGGTCATAACTCGTTTACTTCGAAAGACGATAAGATAGCCATTGCCGAAAACTGTATCGTGGAAATCGAGGAGATAGAGGCGATAGAAGGCAAGTATATGTCAGAACTGAAGGCGCTGGTGACTGCCGACACCATCAAGGAACGTCGTGCGTATGCCCGCTATCGCACCCAGAAAGCACGCCTCGCCTCGTTTTGTGCCACAGGCAACGAGCAGTTGTTTCTCACCGATATTTCGGGCAACCGCCGATGGCTCTGTTTCCGGGTGTCCCATATCGACGACCCACGGCAATGGCAACTCGACTACGAACAACTCTACGCCCAACTGAGAGATGAGTACCTGACAGGTTTCCGCTTCTGGTTCGATAAAGAGGATGAAAAACGCGTGGAGCGACTCAACCAACCCTTTCGCATCGTGAGCGTTGAAGAACAACTCATCATAACACGACTCCGCAAGCCCCGTTACAACGAGGGTGTCAAGCTGATGAACGCCACCATGATTACTATGCTTATTAGTGGCGGACACCTCTCAAACATGGTGTCAGTACGCAAAGTAGGACATGCCATGCATAAGTTAGGATTCAAATGGGTACACCGAAGTGATGGAGATTATTATCGGGTTGTAGAAATTGCCTACCAAGAAGTACAGAGCTATCTGTCTGAAAATAAAGAGGATATGCTTATCTTCTGAGAGCAAAAATGATTTTAGTGATAGTAAAAAATATAACATTTACCTACCACCTAAATGTCGCATATATACAAAAGTTCAGGATTATAATATCACTATTCTCACAAAACACGAGATAACAAACAGAGTATCAAGTCATTTGAACGAAGCAAACGGGTCGTTTGAACGAAGCAAACGGGTCGTTTGGAGCGTTCAAACTCAGTGAAAATACGTATAAGGATGAAAGCAATGACTAAATCAGAACTCGCCGGATGTGCCGGGGTGACAGTGAAGACGCTCATGAATTGGTGTCGCCCGTTTAGGGAGGACCTCGCAGCCTTAGGGATGAACCCGCGGGCAAAGAAGCTCCCACCCCATATCGTCACCTTCTTCATTGAAAAATTCTGCATCGATGTTTAAACTGAACACGAATCGCACAAATCCAACTAATTATTAAGCAGCCTTACGGCTGGAAATTGTACAAAATTAACGATGTGGATAACTCGAGGCTTGTCGCCTCTAACAAGGCTAATCCAATGCTACTGCACTTAAGCAAGCTTAGTTCCGTATCTCTGGCTTACCCTTGCCGTAAAAGCTACGCTTGCCCGGGTTATTTCCACATCTCAAAAAATTTATCAGGCTGCGCACTTCCAATACGGTTAGCGGTGAGAGATTAGCGGTTAAAGAATAATTATTGGGAGATTATAGAAGGAGGCGGTAGCTTGAATTATTTTTTGAGATGGTGGGGACTGCAACATCATCAAAGATGATGCATGATGATTCAAGAGGAACAGCGCCAAGACTTGCTTGAGCGATGAGACTTTTGAAGCAGCATGAAGCTGCGGTACGCAGTTGCAGTCCCCACCATCGTTAATTTTGATAAATTTCTTTGACCTGAAGGTCAAAGAAAAAAGAACATCGGTCTAAAGACCGAAATTATTAATTAAAATAATAAGTTTATGACGATGCAAACATCTCGGGGGTTGCGCAACTGCAACCCTCTGAATATTATCAAGACAAAGAATACTGTATGGTTAGGACAAATCCATACTGACACGGAACAGACCTTTTGCCAGTTCTCAGAAATGGTCTACGGCTGTAGGGCAGCCCTCAAACTCCTGCGAACGTACTACACGAAATACGACTGTACGACGCTGCGCAGAATCATTTCCCGATGGGCACCAGAAACAGAAAACAACGTACTGGCGTACGTCCGTAACGTATCGAGAATGACGGGTATCGGTGCCACTACCCCACTCCCTCCTATGAAACAAGAAACCAGGGAGATATGGGTCAATATCGTCCTCGCGATGGCGACCGTCGAATGCGGTCTCGACCATAACGGTCAAGAGGAACTCCTGCCTGTCATCGAAGATGCATGGTGGATGTTGAATCCGTAAGACAGTCAAAAAGTCAACTGAGACCGAGGAGGGGCTTGAGATAGCCTTCCTTGTGGAAGACATACGCTGCGGTACCGCAGAAAGCGAGGAAAAGGAAGATAAACACAATCTTACCTCGTCCCGGACCTGCTGGTCTAATAGGTACTGTAGCACGCTGAATCGTGGTGAAGGCAGGAGTCTCCTCCTGCACCTTCGCCTCTGCCAACTGTAACTGGGCGGCAAGCCGGCTATAGGCATTATACTGAAGTTGCATGTCGTTCTCCAAATCAGTCAGTCTCGTACGGACAGACTGGAGTATCAGGTCTTGGTTGGCATCACTGAAAGATGCATACCGCTGACGTGCCTTCTCATAACGTTCCTTGGCTTCTTGGAACAATTTTCTGTTATACTCCAAATCTACTTTCACCTTCTTGGTGCGATATTCGGTGATAAAATCCTGCAGACGAACTTTCACTGAGTCAGCGATGGTCGCAGCTATCAAAGGATCCTGATCGGTCACCTCTATTGTAATCACTGAGGTTTTCTTATCCACATCGCAAGATATATTCCTATTGATAGCACCCATAATAGAGGTTTGTTGACCCGTCAGTTTAAAGGGATTGACCTGATGCTGGTCAATGACAACATTAGATTTAGGCTTCATGCTTGAAATCAATCTGGACGGGGCAGAAAATACATAACTCCACCATGGTTTCTGCTCATCGACCAGATAGTCATAATAGGACATCATACGGGTAGAGTCTTTTTTATGAATCTGAATCTGGAAAAGGGAAATCTTAAAATCAATGGATGTCATCAAATCGGGATAGAGTTGGGGACGGAAAGCATCAGAACCATCAACAGCCCCCCCACCGAATCCAAACTGACTCGCCAAGGCACGCAAAGGACTACTACCTTGAGAACTGGAGGATTCTGGGGCAAGTGTCACCTCGCATTTATAATAGTCTGGTATCGAGAAAGCTATCACAAGACCTATTACAAATGTGACTGCCAACACCTTATAGAATAAACGCCTATGTTTCTTTATAGCCTTGAAAAGCATACCAAAGTCAATCGTTGACTCCTGGTTTATCTGATTCTGATTTTCCATATTTCCTACTTGAAAAACGCTAATTCCTACTACTTTCTGGCAATAACAGCAATCATTGCAGCCAGACTGGTTATGCTTGATCCTATCTGAATCAACTGTGTCAAGTGAGAGTAATCGACCTTAGCCTTGGTCGGCACAATAATCTCACAACCCGGCTCTATCTTGGTACCATGTCCTACCTGTGCCATTGTACCGTTCTGATAGACGATAAAGGTCTTGCTCTTCTTGGCACGATTACCAAAACCTCCTGCCTGGTTGATATACCATTTGTATTTCTTACCCTCCTGATAGGATACGGTATTCGGATACATCACATTTCCTGAAATCTTCACCACTCCATTATACTCTGGCACGATAATTCTATCACCTTCGCGCAAGATTACATCATATTCGCTACCAGGATTCTCTAATGCCTTATCTAAGTAGATACCGACTGTATATGTTTCACCCAAATCCAACTGATCATAATCCACTGTGTCTTTCTCTTCCGCCTGAGCTTTCAACTGTTTGAGCAAAAATCTACGACGGGCCTTCTCGTCATCATTGAGCTTACGTTCCAAACGAGCTCCTTTGGTATAGGCATCCGCCGTCACACCACCTGCCATTTTGATGGCATCAGAGAGTCGCTGGTTCTTATTAGCCAGCGTCTGCACACCCTCATATAAGACTTCACCCTCTACCCTAATGTTACGAGGAGTCTGGAAGCCTGGGCTCTTACGGACATGCACCACATCATAAGGTTCTAAGGTAAAGCCAGGCAAACCGTCCACCACAAAACCATCTTTCAGTGAGAAACTATAGGTCTTGGCTATCTCCTTAGAGGAGGTGTGGGCCTTTGGGTCACGAATACGACGAGAGACATCCACCTTTACTGTAGAGGCCGCATCCGTCAAGCCACCTGCCTGTAACACCAGGTCTTCCAAGGTGGTATTATCAGCATATTGATAAGTACCTGGTGACATCACCTCACCAGTAATGGTCAGCGTACGCTCGGAACGCAGGTCAGTCTGCGTCGGAATAAACAAGACATCCTCGTTCTTCAAAGGAATATCTGGAGCCGTACCTGCGAGGATACCCTTGACATCGACAGCGATAACCTCCAAACTACGGTCTTCCTTCATACGATGCATCACACCACGCGCCGTAAAGGCATCCTCGGTGACACCCTCGGCAGCCTGCAACAGCGTACGGACAGAAGTCACCTCCTTACCCAACTGGTATTGGCCTGGACGGAACACTGCTCCTTTCACCTCTACCATATTCTCATAGCGGTTCAACATACCGTCAACAACAACAGCATCCCCATCTTCCACTTGGAAAGAAGACATTTCAAACTCATCCACATTATATACGGAGTATCTCTCACCAGACTGACGCGTCAGGCGTACAGCCTTCTTGAAGGCATCACCCGTAAAGCCACCTGCGTACTTCAACAAGGTGGCAACACTCTCTGTCTTACGCATCTCATAGAACATCGGACGTTTCACCTTTCCTGTGATACCTACCAAGCAGTCGTAGGGACCTACCTGGATAACATCATTCTCCTGTAAACGGATATTCCCCGCCAAACGACCATTGAGGATATATTCATAGATATCAACTACCGTCACCAAATTACCATTACGGAACACCTTAATGTTACGCAACGTTCCGAGGTCATTGATACCACCAGCCATATACAGGGCATGGAAGACGGTCGCAAAGGCACTCAGCGTATAGGTACCTGGTACCTTTACCTCACCCATGACGTTTACCAGAATACTACGGGTCTGACCGACAGAGAGTTTGATATGACTGCTACTGTAACGGGAACCTAACGTGGAACGAATCTTTGCGTTAGCACCAGCAACAGTCAACCCACTAACCTGAATAGGACCGTAACCTGGAACAATAATCTCTCCATCAGGAGAGACCGTCAACTGCAAACTTTTTTGTGAGGCTCCATAGACATCCACAACAACCTGGTCACCAGGACCAACCGTGTAGTTCTGAGGTGTGGCGATATTCATCGTAGGCTCAAAGGTCAACAAGCGATTGTTAAAGATATCACGACCAAATACTTTCTTTCCTGTACCTTCGTTGACATTACTCGTTGCCTGTACATCATGTTCCACTTCCGAGACATTCTCACTGGCATCGGCATAAATTTCTCCAGTGGTACCCACCTTTGCCGTATTTAAATCCTGAGTGGTGACACCATCAGTATTCTGACGTACCCGCTCATTGACATCGGTACCTGTTCCCGCAGCATTATTGTCAACACCACTTCCAGATACCCTTTCATCTGCCTGATTACGGACACGACGAATCTGGTCAATGGGGACACCGCGCTGCACCAGTTTTGTCACAATCTGTGCCTGACTGGTACCTGCCTTTACCTCACGCTTGATAAAATCAGCCACCTGACTGTCTGTCATACCCTGTGCCATCACGCTCAGAGTGAAAACCATCATCAGTAAAGAAAAAAGAATTCTTTTCATATCGTTTTTTTTAATTTTGTCAAAAGACTAAGGTCGAAGGTCAAAAGTCAAAGGACTTCGCTAACCGCTAACCACTAACCGCTAACCGGCTTACAATACCACCTCGAGATGCGGAGCATGACGCTGATGCCCCCTACTGTCTTGATGAACCAGTATTTCCGGCTGCTCTTGTGGAGTTTCCCACGAATACCGGCAAACTGGCCATGGACAATCTCAACCTCTGTACCAGGCTTCAACTCTGCCTCTTCTGCATCCATGAACTCCACGGGCGTTTTCACGTAGTCGGGGTCACAGAGCAAACGGAAGTCTGTCATCTCACGGTCGGAAATCTCACTGACTTTGTCGTCGCCCTTGTTTTTCATTAACTGAAGGGGTATCAGACAGTTCGTCAACAGTTTCCGTAATTCGTCCTCTTGCATCGTCTTCTGCAGAAAGACATAGCCGTGAACCACGGGAGTCAGTACCTTTCGGGGTTTCATCTCGCTTTTTACGACCTTTTCTTTGTATGTCATAGGTATGAAGTAAGTGAGTCCGTTTTCCTTGAGGAAGGACCCCACATCCATCTCCCTACGATTGAAGGTTCGTATCACGAGCCAACTGTTTTCCATCGTGGTATCCATTAATTCGCCTGCAAAGATAGTGCAAACCGAGCAAAATACAAAATAAATTCGGATTTATTTTTATTTTCGAGGTGCAGCCTATCCATTCCCGAACTACGTTCGCCTACCCGTAGCCTTTCGGTCGAAGGTCAAAGGTACAAAAAAAATGAGAAACACCAATTGAAAAGTGAAAATTATTTTATAAAGTCACACAGATCTCACAGATTTTAAGCAGCCTACGGCTGGAAATTTTACAAAATTGACGATGGCGGGGACTGCAACTGCGTTCCGCAGTCTTATGCTGTTTCAAAAGTCTCATCGCTTAAGCAAGCTTAGCGCTGTTCCTCTTGAATCATCATGCATCATCTTTGATGATGTTGCATCCCCCACCATCTCAAAAAATTTATCAGGCTGCGCATTGAGGAGACTACTTCTCTTATGTTCTCCTTGAAAAACAGGGGGATCATATAGGGAGGCGGTAGCTTGAACAATTTTTTGAGATGTGGAATAACCAGGGGAAGCAAAGCTTGCACGGCAAGGGTAAGACAGAAAAGAAGAGCCAAACTCGTTTGAGCTCGGCTTTGATGGCTTAACCTTGTGAGAGGCGACAAGCCTCGAGTTATCCACATCGTTAATTTTGTAAAATTTCCAGCCGTAAGGCTGTTATATATCAAAAAAATCTGTGGAAAAATATCTGTGAACCGATGGAGCAGCGAGAGCAGAGTCAAACTAGTTTGAACTATGCCGAGTCGTGACAGAGGAAGACAAAGTCAAATCTGGGGGATCTGTGTGAGTTAATGAAGGACGGACTGGAGGAGAGAGAGGGCGGATTCGACGGAGGAGATGTCGGAGATGAGGAGGGAGCGCTTGTTGTGGAGGTCACGGAACTGGCAGCGACGGGGATTCTGGGCCACAAAAGAGAGGATGGCATCAAAGGCAGGACTCTGATAAAAAGGACTATCGGGATTGGAGACGAAAAACAGCGTCATACGTCCTTGTTTCAGCATAATCTTCTCACAACCAAGCTGTTGTCCGAGACGACGCAAAGGCACTACGCGCATCAGTTCCTCACCCACCTGAGGCACAGGTCCAAAGCGGTCAATCAACCGCGAACGATACGCTGCCAACTGCTCGTCTGTATGCAGGTTGTCGAGTTCCCGATACAACAACATCCGCTCACTATCCGACGGCACATACTGGTCAGGGAAATAGAGGGCGAGGTCACTGTCAACGACAGTGTCGGAGACGAAGGAAGAGGTTAGCGGTAAGCGATTAGCGGTTAGAGAGTTCTCAGAGTTCTCGGAGTACTCGGAAGCAATCTCTGTCACGGCCTCATTCAGGATTTTCATGTAGGTCTCGTACCCGAGGTCGGCGATGAAGCCAGACTGTTCGGCACCGAGGAGATTACCTGCTCCACGGATATCCAAGTCCTGCATGGCAATCTGGATGCCACTGCCAAGGTCACTGAAACTCTCCAATGCCTCCAGGCGACGACGACTCTCCTGTGGGAGGTCCGCCAAAGGAGGAGCCAAGAGATAACAGAACGCCTTACGGTTGCTGCGTCCTACCCTGCCTCGCATCTGGTGCAGGTCAGAGAGTCCGAAATGATGGGCACCATTGATGATGATGGTATTGGCATTCGGGATATCGATACCGTTCTCGATAATCGTCGTAGAGAGCAGTACGTCGTAGTCGTAATTCACGAAGTCATAGATAACCTTTTCCAGTTCGTCGGGTTTCATCTGCCCATGACCCACTGCCACGCGAGCCTCTGGGACATAGGTGCGTATCATGTCAGCGATGCGTCGCAGGTCATTGATACGGGGATTGACGAAATACACCTGTCCGTTGCGTGACATCTCAAAGTTAATGGCATCGGCAATGATCTCCGGTCCGAAGGTATGTATCTCCGTATGGATGGGATAACGGTTGGGAGGAGGTGTCTGGATGATACTCAGGTCACGGGCACCCAAGAGGGAGAACTGGAGGGTACGGGGTATCGGTGTGGCTGTCAGAGTCAGGGTGTCGACACTCGTTTTCATCTGTCGCAGCTTCTCTTTCGTAGACACTCCGAACTTCTGCTCCTCATCTATAATCAAAAGTCCTAAGTCTCTGAATTTAACCGTCTTACCAATCAGTTTGTGAGTACCGATAATGATATCTATCTTACCGTCGGCAAGGTCCTGAAGCAGTTCCTTGGTCTGCTTGGCAGAACGGGCACGTGTGAGGTAGTCGACCCGCACGGGGAAGTTCTTCAGACGCTCCTTGAAGGTCTGATAATGTTGGTAGGCCAAGACGGTCGTCGGTACCAATACCGCCACCTGTTTGGAGTCACAGGCAGCCTTAAAAGCAGCACGGATAGACACCTCCGTCTTACCGAAACCCACATCTCCACAGACTAAACGATCCATCGGACGCGCCTGTTCCATATCTGCCTTCACGTCATTCGTCGCCTTCAACTGGTCGGGTGTGTCCTCATAGAGGAACGATGCCTCCAACTCGTGTTGCATGAAACTGTCGGCACTGAAGGCAAAACCCTTCTCCTTCCGTCTTGCTGCATAGAGTTGGATGAGGTCACGGGCGATATCCTTCAACTTCGACTTAGTGCGCTCCTTCATGCGCTCCCACTGTCCTGTACCTAAGTGAGAGAGGCGTGGGGGCTCCCCATTGTCCTGTGCCTTGTATTTGCTGACCTTATAGAGCGAATGAATGGATACGTAGATGGCTCCGCCTCCCTGGTAGATGATTTTGATCATTTCTTGGTAGGTCGGAGTATTCGGAGTATTCTGAGTGATTGGCATGCGCACGAGGCCCCCGAACTTACCGATGCCATGGTCGACATGCACGACATAGTCGCCGACTTCAAACTGACGAATCTCCTTTAGGGTCAGTGCCACCTTACCGCTTCGTGCCTTGTCAGAACGTAGCGTATATTTATGGAAGCGGTCGAAGATCTCATGGTCGGTGAAGACACAGAGTTGCAGGTCATGGTCGACGAAACCAGCGTGAAGCGCGCTGTCTATAAAGTTTAAAGTTAAAAGTTTAGAGTTTAAAGATGAGTGCTCGGAGTACTCGGAGTTCTCTGAGAGAATCTCTTCCAACCGCTGCAGTTGTTTACGACTGTCGGCGAGGAGGTAGAGGTGATAGCCCTTCGACTGGAAGTCAGCAAAGGACTCACGGAGCAGGTCGAAGTTCTTATGAAACAAGGGTTGCTGGGTGGTATGGAACGTCAACGTGGCATCAGGTTTCCCCATTGGACGATGTCCGAACTCTATCTTCTTGTACGAGGCAATAGCCTCCATGAACTGTCCTCCATCTATCAAGGATACCTCCTGATTCTCCTGCGAGATATTGTCCATGGCATCATGAACGTATTGGAAGGATTTGGCGACAATTAAAGTATGAGGTAAGAGGTAAGAAGTAAGAGGCTGTTGGCTGTTGGCTATTGGCTGTTGGCTGTTAGCAGACAGTTCCGGAACGATGGAGATCTGAGATTGGCGGTCACGGGAGAGTTGGTCTTCGACCTCAAAGGTGCGGATGGAGTCGATGTCGTCACCGAAGAAATCGATGCGGAAGGGATACTCACTGCTGAAACTATAGACGTCGAGGATGGAGCCTCGTAAAGCAAACTGTCCTGGTTCATAGACATAATCGACTTCCTGAAAACCATAGTTATGCAAGGTCGTCGTGACTTCCTCTACACTCACTGTCTGTCCCTGTTCCAACACCAATGTCCGTTCACTCAACTGTTCCTGTGAAATCACCTGTTCAGCAAGAGCTGAAGGGTAAGTGACGATGTAATTGAAAGTTGAAAGTTGAAAGTTGAAAGTTGAAAGTGTCGTGAGGACTTCGGTACGGAGGATTTCGTTGGCGGGGTCACGTTGGGCATATTTGATGGAACGACGGTAGGAAGAGGGGAAGAAAAGGACCTTTTCCATTCCTAACATCTGTTTAAGGTCGTGATAGAAATAGCCTGCCTCCTCTTCGTCGGAGAGGATAAAGAGTTGGCAATTAGCGGTAAGCGGTAAGCGGTTAGCGGTTAGCGAG
>CADCEW010000071.1 GCA_902800585.1 uncultured Prevotellaceae bacterium | reverse complement strand
GACAAGGCATCAACCCAATTCGGTCATGCTGTATGGGTAAAGAAGAACTGTATTCCGTTGACGGATGGTGTAGAGTGCGGCAACTGTGCCCGTCACTGTCCTGTTGGTGCTATCGAGATGGTGCCCAGCAATCCTGATGACGAAGAGTCACCCTATGTTCCCGCTGTCAACGAAAACCGCTGTATCGGTTGTGGAGCCTGCGAATATCTATGTCCTGCACGTCCCTTCTCTGCTATTTACGTCGAAGGACACGAAGTACATAAAGAAATTTAGAGTTGATAGTTTAGAGTTTAAAGAGATGAAAAAAGATATATCAAGACGTAATTTCCTCAAATTGTTAGGAGGAGGCGCTGTAACAACTGCCGCCGTACTGACTGGCTGTAAGTCTAAGACTGAGACCAAAGCGGTCAGTGAATATACCAAACAGGTGGAGCCGCCTGTGGGTAAGATGACCTATCGCACCAATCCCAAGACAAATGAGAAAGTATCCATCCTTGGTTATGGTATGATGCGCCTGCCGTCAAAGACAGAGAATAAAGACGACTATGATCAGGAGATGATCAACAAACAAATAGACTATGCCTTGGAGCATGGAGTCAACTACATCGACACCAGCCCTGTCTATTGTCAAGGTAAATCGGAGGCATGTACGGGAATCGCTCTCAGTCGCCATAAACGCAGCGAGTATTTCATCGCCACCAAACTCTCGAATTTCCATCCTGACTCACAGACGCGTGAAGCCAGTATTGCCATGTATCAGAAATCATTGAAGGATCTGCAGGTCGACTATCTCGACTACTACCTGCTGCATGCCATCGGTGGTGGAATGGATGAGTTCAACAAGCGTTATGTCGATAACGGTATGATGGACTTCCTAATGAAAGAGCGCGAGGCTGGACGTATCCGTAACCTCGGATTCTCCTTCCACGGCTATAAGGCAGTGTTCGACGAGGTGCTTGCCATGCATGACAAGTATCACTGGGACTTCGTACAGATAGAGTTGAACTACTTGGACTGGAACTTTGCCGATGAGATTAACGACCGTAACGTAGATGCCAGTTATCTGTATGCAGAACTACAGAAATACCATATCCCTGCCGTTATCATGGAGCCTTTGTTGGGCGGACGACTCGCAAACCTGCCCCAGTATCTCGTCAAAGAACTGAAACAACATGCTCCCGATCGCAGTATCGCTTCTTGGGCTTTCCGCTATGCAGGTACTCCCGAAGGTGTATTAACTGTGCTCAGTGGTATGACGTATATGGAACACCTCAAGGATAACTTGCTCTCGTATTGTCCGCTGAAGCCACTCACCAAACAGGAACAGGAATACCTGCATGGTGAGATTGCAGAGAAAATCGTTGGATTGGAGAATATTCCTTGTAACGACTGTAAATACTGTATGCCTTGTCCTTACGGTATTGATATCCCTGCCATCTTCGTCCATTATAATAAATGTAAGAACGAAGGCACCCTGCCTCGTCTGAAGATGGATGACGAGTATGCCAAGCTACGTCGTAACTATCTCATCAGTCTCGACCGTGCTGTGCCACGCTTCCGACAAGCAGACCACTGCATTGGCTGCGGTCAGTGTGAACCACATTGTCCACAGAACATCCGCATCCCACGAGAGTTGCAGAAAATCAGTGAATTTGTAGAAACCCTGAAGCGTAACAACTGGATGTTAGAAGAAAAGCCGAAAGAGACATAAAAAAGAGGAAGATATTTACGCAACGCTTTGCGCAACATTTTCAGTAGAAAAATATTGACTGTTGTTTTATTATTACGTATCTTTGTATCGCTAAAACAACACAAAAATATAACATAAAATTAGAAAGCCACCGACTTGTGAAGGTCGATGGCTTTTCTTTTGGAATGATACACTCTCTTATTTCACAACAAAGTCAAAACTTTGCAAGTCCTTGTTGAGGGATGATGTACCATAGAGAATCTGATATCGTCCAGGCTTGACAGACAACTCGTCGATAGCCTCGTTGTAATACTCAAAGGCCTCACCATCCAACGCAATCGTTGCCGTTGCTGTCTCACCTGCCTTTAGGTTCAGTTTCTGGAATCCCTTCAAAGCCTTGATTGGAGCACCTGCATCGTCGAGAGCCTTCACATAGACCTGTACAGTTTCTGTTCCTTCACACTTACCCGTGTTCGTCACAGGAACCTTTAACGTGCAGAAAGTCCCAGTTTGTCCAGACTTTGCGGACTTTCCTGATATTTTACCCTTACCCACCTTGAAAGTCGTATAACTCAAACCATAGCCGAAAGCATACTGTGGTACGCCTGTAAAATAACGATAGGTACGATTCTTCATCGAATAGTCGAGGAAATCTGGCAAATCATTGTTAGAGCGATAGAACGTGACAGGAAGTTTTCCACCAGGGTTATAATCACCAAAGAGAACTTCAGCAAGAGCCCTGGCACCACCTTGTCCTGCATACCATGCCTGTAACAAGGCATCATATTCGCCCTCCACACTGCCGAAAGCAATGGCGGAACCAGAGCAGTTGACAAAGATGACAGGCTTACCCGTCTGGTGCATAGCTTTCACTAACATCTGTTGTACTTTCGGCAACTCGATATCTTGCTTATCACCACCCTCGCCTTCCATTTGTGCGGAAATACCACCGATAATGATAATGGCATCTGCGGCTTTCACTTTGTTTGCGAGATCAGTGAAATCGACGAGATAACGCTCACAGATATCACCATGTAACAATGCAAACTGACCGTTGCCGTGCTTGTACTCAATCACAACATCATAAGTCTTGCCAGCCTCAACAGGAAACGACTTATACTCTATCTGACGACGGAAGCCGAAGCCGCCACGAAAAGCACCAGCCTTTGCTTCCTCCACTACTTCGCCATTCACCTTCAACACATAACCATTGTCCGTCATCAACGTATACTTCATCTCACCTGTAAAGGTAGAGGTATACGTACCACTGACGCGTACAGAAAGTGTATCTCTATTGACACCCTGGGCAAAGCCCCATGCACCGAATGTCGAGAAATTCAGTTCATTGTAATAATCGGTCTTGGCAGGCTCCCCAGCCAACTCCCTATTATTATAGAACTCCACCTTCACGCCCTTGCCTCCGTTGAAATCCTGCAAGTGGTGGATTGTAGTATATTCATCATTCAACTCACATGCCTTCTCATAGATAATCTTAGCACCAGGAACGGCAGCCTTAATACCCTCCAATAGGGAATGTGTATGCTCCTTAGTCGGCGTACCACCATAGTTACCATTCAACATAGCGGCATCGTCTGCATTTGGCCCTAATACCGCAAGGGTCTTGATATTCTTTGAAAGCGGCAACACGTTCTTATTCTCCAATAATACCATTGACTCACGAGCAGCCTGCGTAGCCAAAGCATCGTTTTTCTCACTGCTGATAACCTCCGGACCTAAGTTTGCCCATGGCAACATCTCGGCTGGGTCGAACATTCCTAATTCAAAACGACCATAAAGTGTCTTACGAAGATGCATATCAAGGTCTGACTCCTTAATCAATCCTTTTTGCAGTCCTTCCGTTAATGCCATGAACACCTTACCACACTCCAAGTCTGTTCCGTTCAGAACAGCATCGATTGAAGCAGATAACGGATCCTTGTGGGTCTCGTGCTGACCTTTGTTAAAGAAATTATTGATGGCGTCACAGTCTGTCAAGACGATGGCATCATAACCCCATTTGTTACGCAAGATGTCTATCAACAGACGATCACTCGTACAACAAGGTTTTCCTTCAAAACGCTGATAGGCACACATCACCTCACGCACATTACCTTTCTTCACCAATGCCTTGAAGGCTGGCAGATAAGTCTCCCACAAATCACGGTTGGTAGGCTCTACATTCATTGAATGACGTAAAGGTTCCGGACCGCTATGCACAGCATAGTGCTTGGCACAGGCATGCGTCTTGAAATAATGGTTATCATTACCTTGCATACCCAATACTGTCTGCACACCCAATACAGCATTCAGATAGGGATCCTCACCACAGGTCTCCTGTCCACGTCCCCAACGGGGATCACGGAAGATGTTGACATTTGGACACCAGAACGTGAGTTCGGGATTACCCGGATAATAGATGACACCCATGGGTACATTGAACAATTTAGGATCATTGTGGTCGGTGCGATTCCAGTTGGCACGAGCCTCATCACTGACCTGTGAGAAGACATCATAGACCAACTGAGCATTAAAAGCAGCCGCCATACCGATAGGTTGCGGATAGACAGTATAGCCACCCTGACGCACACCATGACACGCCTCACTCCACCAGTTATATGATGGAATACCTAAACGATCAATAGATATCGACTTGTTCATCATCAGTCCCACCTTCTCTTCTGGGGTCAGCAGAGAGATAAGGTTCTCCACACGCTCCTGATAAGAGAGATTAGGATTCTGGTAGGGATACTTGTACTGGGCAGAAGCCGTTGTTACTGCCAATCCTGCCAGTAAGAGAAAAAAGATTTTCTTCATTGTATTTTGTATTAATTAAAAACCATTATTCATTCCAGGGCCACCGAAGCCACCACCAGGGCCACCGAAACCTCCACCACCAGGGCCAAAGGCTGGGAATTCAGGAGCAGGCTCTTTGCCGATACGAAGGAGAAGACTTACTAATGCACGACGACGAAGCGACCATGTTGGGAAATCATCGGCACGAAGGGTATGGACTTTAAAACCAGGCATCTGAGGACCACCCTGCTGCATGAAATCCATAGAACCTGTCGTTATCACACACGGTCTGGTCTTTCCATCTGCAATCAAACGGTCGGCAATAGCATCTGCCCCACCTATCTTAAACCAACTTTCCATCGTATCGCCCTCACCAGGAATCAACTGTATGAATGCAGGCATAGAGGGAGTAGCAGGCATCGGTGACATATACCATGCCTCCTGACGCTCCATGTCATAGCCGACACGTCCATGTTCGATTTCACCTTGTGAGGCGAAGTTAAACGGAGAACGAGGATTGTCTGCAATACTGTACTTAAAGCCACGATCAGGAGACAGGAACATATTGCTGGGGTCGGCAACACGAGTGCCATCCACCACAAAGCAATACTTAAAGGTCTCGAAAAGGAAGTCTGTCATTTTTACACTCCATACACCATCGGAGTCTTTCTCCATCGCCATCGTCTGTGGCATAATCTCACATTCCAGCTCTACTTTTTGTGCATCAGGTGCCTTGAAACGGAAAGTGATACCCTGTTCCGTATATTCTGGGGAGATGATGGGTTTCGGGAACAGACGTGCCATCACACCAGGTGTAAACTGCTGTTCTTGTCCCGTCTTGGCAGGAGCAGGCTGTCCCTCCTTCATCGCTGCTTCAGAAGCCTTCTTGTTGAACAATAACGGAAGTGTCTTTGACAGAAAATACTTGGCATTCATCCACGTATGTCCGTACTTGTCGTTGGTGAACTCTTTGACAGAACGAATTCCCTTCTGATCAAGGAATTCCATATAGTCACGGGCATTGCCATAGAGGAAATCGTCTGTACCAACACCGAGCCAGAAGAGGTGAGTCTTCTTGTTGGTATCTGCTGCATTATCATAGACATTAGGGATATCCGTAGACGTAAAGGAACTGTAAGAACAAAGATAAGAAAACTTATCCAAGTTAGTCAATCCAATATAGAGAGCCTGATTACCACCTCGTGAGAAACCACCGATAGCTCTATGATCGGCATTGTTCACTGTACGATAGTTCTTCTCAATATAAGGCATCAAGTCGTTGATAAGGTCCTTGCTGAATACATCACCGCCGAATCGGGTCTGAGGCATACCATTACCTTCTGGCTGAGTTGGTTTCAGTTTCGTAGGATTACCATAAGGCAATACAATAATCATCTCCTTTGCTGCCTTATCAGCAAGGAGGTTGTCGAGGATGTAGTTCACACGACCTACCTTATAATAAACTTCCTCTGTATCCGTCGTTCCACTAATCAGGTAGAATACAGGGTATTTCTTCGGTGTTGAGCCCATACCCATCCCCATCGTAGGTGTATAACTGGGTGGCAGATAGACGATAGCATTATTAGTAGCACCGAGACTCTTGGAGTAATAGTGAATATACTCTACACGTCCATGGGGCACTTTCTTGATGTCATGTGCCAAAGAACCTGTTTTTGCAGGAATCTCCAACAAACTGTTCTTAAAGCCTTCGTTGGGGAAATACTGCGGATTCTCCGGATCCATCACACTCACACCGTCTACAATGAAGCAATAAGGATACATGTCAGGAGCCGCAGGACCTAAGGTCACCGTCCACATACCTGTTGCATCACGCTTCATCTCGTTTCTTCCTGCAAACTGCACGTCAACCATGACGCTTTTCGCTTGGTCATTCTTGTAGTTGAAAGTCACTGTTCCGTCATCATGACAGACAATTGATTTCTGCCCAGCAGTTCCCTGAGCCCAGCCATTGGTTGCTACCATGGCAGCCATGACCACAAAGAATTTTGCTATCCTTCTCATGTTTAGAATTGTTTATGTCTTTAATCAGTTAGTTGTATTTGCCACAAAGATATATAAAAAAAATGACACTGCAAACTTTCCTCTACAAGAATTAGACGAAATGACGAGAAATGTCACACTAGCGAAAAAGAATGATACAATTAAGGTACTTTCATTGCAATAGAACTTGCGACTGTATAGGCCGTAGTCCATGCCGCCTGGAAGTTGAAACCGCCTGTGATTCCGTCTATATCAAGAACCTCCCCGGCAAAAAAGAGGTTAGGAACATGACGACTCTCAAGGGTCGAGAGATTGACCGCTTTCAGCGACACACCGCCACACGTCACAAACTCGTCTTTAAATGGAGCACGTCCAGCTATCTGATAGTTATCATTTGTCAATACATTTACCAGTCTGTTGACATCCTTCTTACTCAACTCGCCCCACCTCATAGTTCTGCTGCCCAGTGTCTTCATCAAAAGATATTCCCAAAGTCGTTGAGGAAGACCGAAAGGATTGAGTGTCGAAAGCTGTTTGGCGGAAAAGCGTGCCGTCGACTCATAGAGCATCGTCTGTATCTCTATATCAGTCTTCTCTACCCAATTGACACTCAAAGGCATCCGATAATTCTGTTCTGTCAAGTGTCTTGCTGCATAACTGGAGAGTTTCAGGATAGCAGGACCACTCATGCCCCAGTGCGTAATGAGCAATGGACCATTAGCCCGGAACTTGGTAGAAGGTACCATGACCGATACATGTTCTACTACAGTTCCCATCAATGCAGTCAAAGACGAATCCTGTATTTGGAAGGTAAAGAGAGAAGGTACAGGAGAAACTATTTCATGTCCCATGTCAGACAACCATTTCAGACCTTCCCCTTTTGGAGAACCACCTGTTGTCACTGCGACATAATCATAGTCCTGCACTTCCTCCAAACGCTGAATCTTCCGTCCTGTCACTATTTGGATGTAGTATTGACGGGCAAGAGACAAGAAACAATTGATAATGACATGTGAGTCTTGTGCTTTAGGAAATACACATTGGTCTTCCTGCGTTACCAACGGAACTCCCTGTTGTTCAAACCACTCATAGGCTTTCCTATAGTCGAAGACATTAAATAGACGTTTCATCAAACGATGTCCACGAGGATAAACCTCTGAGAGATCACGCACCTCGGCAAACGAATTAGTACAGTTACAACGTCCACCGCCTGATATTTCTACCTTTGCCAACACACGATGACTGCGCTCAAAGATAGTTACATCCATCTCTGGCACCATCTTCTTTAAGTTGATGGCTAAAAAGAATCCAGCAGCGCCGCCGCCTATAATCGCAGTCTTCATCGCCTGCCAAGTTACGAAAATCAATTTTATTTTTGACGTAAAAGAAAGTAGAAAGTTTATTTTGAGTACTGATTTTCAGGCTTCTAACAAGAATATTTAACATAAAAAAATCGTTCCCTTGTTTTCACTTATCTGAGATTTTCGTATATTTGCAATCAAAAGATAAATTATTATAATCATATGAATTGGAAGAGAACTATATTCCCGATGCTACTGGCAATGATTTATAGCCAGCAGGCAATAGCAGGAGAACCCACCATCAAAAACAGCGATGCCAAGTACAGCATACAGATGAATGACCTCACAATGACCATTGACTCCAAGGGAGGAAAGATTCTGTCGTTCAAGTATAAAGACGCAGAAGTTATCTCACAGATCCGCTTCCCGGAGGCTTTTGGCAGTACTTTCTGGACTAGTCCGCAGAAAGAATGGAACTGGCCCCCCGTACCTGAGTACGACAAACAGCCCTATACCGTTGAGGTGAAAGGAGCCTCATTGGTGATGAAGAGTAATGTATCCCCGAGACTGAAATACAGCATCACGAAGGAGTTCGTTCCTGATGCGAAAGACAATGCCATCATCGTCAACTACACCATCACGAATGAATCGGGCGAGACGCGCAAGGTTGCACCTTGGGAGATTACACGTGTCCAGAATGGCGATGGTCTCATCTTCTTCGATGCTGATGTCGCAAAAATCACACCACCCAACCTGATGGATTTCAAGGAAGAGTATGGTGCAGCATGGTATCAGCCAGATGTCAGCAACCAGAACCGTAAAATTAATGCCGATGGAAAGGGATGGTTAGCATATGCTACCAACGGTCTGCTCTTGGTGAAGAAGTTCCAAGACTTAGAACCTTCGCAACCTGCTCCTAACGAGGCTGAGATACAGGTCTATGTCAACAGAGGCAAGGCTCATATTGAGTTGGAGAGTCAGGGTGCTTATACCACTTTAGAACCAGGAAAGTCACTGATATGGACTGTCCGCTGGTATCTTGTTCCCTTCGATGGTGCTATCACTCCTTCTAAGGCATTGCTGAAGAAAGTGAAGAAGTTAGTGAAGTAGATAAAACATTCATGAAGACAAGATTTACATGCATTCTTGTCTTTCTGCTGTTAATAGCGCAAGGGGGCTGGGCGCAAGAAGCCACTAACGCCAGAGCAGATGGTAGAGTTGTTTGAGAGTCCCAAGGAAGACAAGGTGTGGGGCAAAATGGAGAAGATGTTTACCAAGGATGTTTACGACTATCTTTCCGACGCCTCCAATTTCAACCATGTACCAGAGGACCCTGTCAACGCTCCCCAGGCGATGCATCGCGCTTTGGCAGACAACAGTCTCATAGAAGATTGGGAACCGCAGCACTGCATACAGTTCTACCACTCTAAGGCTGACATCATAGTAAACTATGGTAACTACCTTACTTTCCAAGGCGCTCATCCTCAGAGTCTGGACGATAATATATACCGTATTGACAACACATTCAGCGATAGCGATCATACTGATGCCGGCACAACATTCCTTCTGAATCTTCTCGTCGGGAAGTCTTACGCTGATGTCTTTAATTGGATATGCGAGGAGAGTCCTACAGGCATCGCCTCAATAAAAGTTACAGAAAGTCAGATGTCAAATGCATGGTACACACTGGATGGACGTCGTCTTTCTGGAACACCTAAACAGAAAGGTATATATATACATAAAAAGAAGAAGGTTATCATCCAGTAAGTATAAGGAACCTCAAACGGAACCTCTAAAAGAGAGAAAAGAAAAACCCGCTGAAATTCAGCGGGTTTCTTTTTCAGTGAGCGGAGAGAGAGGATTGTGAACCGCTCTCCTAAAGCGTTGATTATCAGTTTCATTAATCTCTACTTTACTGTCAGTGTAACACTTTTGTCACCAA
>CADCEW010000070.1 GCA_902800585.1 uncultured Prevotellaceae bacterium | reverse complement strand
TTATATTATGAGACTTTTTTGAGAGTTCCGAATTCCTTAATGACACATGACACTCATGACACTCGTGACACTTTCAAAGATTTTTTGAAAAAAGTTACCTAAAAATTCGTAGACCGCAATGGAAATGTTGTACCTTCGCAGCCGCAATGAAAATCCGACTATATAACGAATTAAAGTTTAACCATTATGAGCTACCACCTCAATCTCTACCAATGCGCCTTTTGGAAGTGTCTTAACAGCTACAGCTGAACGTGCGGGATATGGCTCTACAAAGAATTCGGCATAGACAGCGTTCATTTCGGCAAAGTCGTTCATGTCAGCCATGAAGACAGTTGTCTTTATAACATTTGCCATTGTCAGACCAGCTTCTTCCAGAATAGCTTTCACGTTGGTCAGCGATTGACGGGTTTGTTCTTTGATACCACCCTCTACAATACTGCCAGTGGCAGGGTTAATGGGAATCTGCCCAGAGGTATAAACGAGATTCCCCACTTTGATGGCCTGACTATAGGGGCCGATGGCAGCAGGTGCTGCCTTTGTACTGATTACTTCTTTCATATTCGTCTATTTTTCTTTCGTCACAGGCATCCCAGCCTCTTTCCAAGAGAGGATACCACCTTTAAGGTTCACGCACTTATAACCGATGTCTGCCAACTTACTGGCAGCATTTGCAGAGCGGCGACCGCTGCGGCAATAGATGGCGATAGTCTTATCAATTGGAAGTTTAGCCTTGGCCTGTTCCACAAAATCATCTTGGAACTGGTCGATAAGGATGGCTCCTTTGATATGTCCTTCCGCAAACTCATCGGCCTTCCTTACGTCTAGGATTACCACGTTGGAGTCCGCAATCAATTCGGCAAACTCCTTCACTTCCATGTTCTCAAAATTCTGTTGGCCACAGGCTGTAGTAAGTCCAAGTGCGGCAAATAAGCAAGTCAAAATCTTTTTCATTTCCTAAAGAATTTCAAATTCAGGCACAAATTTAGCGATAATTCCATAATAATCATTATATTTGTGCTCAGATTTAATATGTTTTGTGAAATGAGATGAAGTATATTGTTTTTACATTTGTTTTTATGGCCTTGTTTATATGCTCATGTCATCATAATAAGGCAGATGTATTACCGTCCTCTGATGCGCAAACGGAAGATACAGTAAGAACCATTACGGCAAAAATGGCATACGAAGGAATAAATAACTATTGTCATAGTACGTATGACTGGAGCGTTGCAAAAGATAATCCAGACATCATGTATCTACAAATGGGCGAAGAAACAGACTCTGAGTATCAAGTGATATTCCGCAGTTATACTGGTGCCTTTGTACATTTCTATGTCAATAAGATTAATGGCATAACAAAAATAGTAGAGAAAGCACCAAACCTCAATATCAAGGAGGAAACAGGAACCATTAACCTGTTTGATTATTATGTTAATCGTTGATATAGGATTTCGTGGTCATGTCGTAATACAGGGCCTCCAGTTCCTGAAGGGTCAGTTTCTCCACAGAATGCTCAATGATACGTATCAGTTCTTCACGCCGATAGTCATCTGATTGATATTTATTCGTGTAAGCCATAAGAATTACTAGTTTTTTTAGTATATATCAAAGGTTTTATTTCATTCTCAAAGATGCCCTTTTCAACAATCCGATAATGTGTTCTGTCTGTCAGACACAAGGTGTTCGGCTCCCATATAGTCCTGAAAGCACGACTTATAAATGTCAAGCAGACGGGACTTAGGATAGATCTGCATTTGCTTAGTCACAAAACCTTGTATGTCTTGTGCTGATAGTGCAACTGAAAAGAGCATTGACAAAACTATTAATATAGTCTTTCTCATAATTTGTGACGAGACCCAACTTTTGTTAAAACTTGGCACAAAGGTAACAATTATTCTTCTTTTTTCGTATCTTTACACGCAGATTTAATATGTTTTGTGATATAACAGGGAAATTGGAAGAAATAAGATAAAAGGACTTTTACAGATGGATAAAAAACAATTAAAAGGAATCTTTGCTGGCATCGGCTATTTCTTGCTGTACGCATGCTTAATGATGGTATTCCAAATGCTTTACACTTTCGTCATCATGGGCATATCGTATATCGGCGGCACAAGAAAAGAGACGGATTTTATGTCATTCGCCAACAACAACCTGCTGACGGCTGCCTTGTTGACGATTGTAAGCGTGGGCGTCATATTCTATCTGATTTTCAAAAGACGTGGAAAAAGCGTTAAAATAGAATGGAAGCTATTGCCTTTCACATCAAAGGCTCTTGTCATCTCCGTTATTGCAGCCGTAGCATACTCCGTGATTTTCTCGCTGCTGGCAAATTACATCTCGCCCGAAGGAACAAACCCAATATTCCGTTCTGCCAATTATTATTCAGGAATATTCCCAGGTCTCGGAGTCTTCCTTATTTTACTGAATCTCCTTGTGGCTGCTCCTGTGGTCGAAGAGATAGTAATGCGCGGCGTCGTATATACTCGCATAGAGAATGCCGTGGGGAGCAAATCAGCCATCATTATCAGTTCGCTGCTCTTCGGTTTGATGCATGTCTCGGCGGGTGGACTCATATTGGCAATCGGTGCTGTACTGATGGGACTGGTTTTTGCACTCATCTTTGCAAAGACCAATAGCCTATGGGTATGCATTGTTGCCCATTCATTTGCAAACATACCAGATTTGCTATTGTACCTTTATAAATAGATAGAAACTTTTAAAAGAAAACGATTATGATACTCTCAACAACCCCACAGATTGAAGGTCGCATCATCCGCGAATACAAGGGTGTAGTGACAGGTGAAACCATTATCGGTGCTAACATGTTCAAGGATCTTTTTGCTGGAATCCGCGACATCGTAGGTGGTCGTGCAGGCGCATATGAAAAAGTCCTTGCTGAAGCCAAGGACACTTCTATGCAAGAGATGATGCAACGCGCGCAGGCTTTGGGAGCCAACGCCATCGTAGGTATCGATATTGACTATGAAACCGTCGGTGCCAACGGCTCAATGCTCATGGTAGCCACCAGTGGAACGGCTGTAGTCATCTAAACAAGAGTTTTGCAATGAACATCGAGCAAATAAGAGATTACACCTTGTCGCTTCTAGGTGTGACTGAGGACCAACCGTTTGGCGACGACATCATCACCTTCCGACTGGAAGGAAAGATATTCGTCTGCCTTTGGCTGGGCGGTGATAAGCATGATATAAAAGAGTCTGACCCAAGACTGGCATTGAAGCTGTCGCCTGAAAGGAATGAAGAACTTCGCAGTCAATTCGAGGCTGTGACTCCTGCTTGGCATTGGAACAAGAAGCATTGGAGCGACGTGTATTACGAACAGATTGAAGATACACTGGTTCGGGAATGGATTAGGGAGTCCTATCATCTTGTGGCTTCTAAACTACCAAAAGCCATGCGGCAAAAGTATATCCCTTCGTCACCTCTGGCGGTGGAGGATTGAGTGAAGAAATAAATTCCACAAAATAAAAACGTATATGAGAAAGTGGTTGCTTAGTTTGCTATTTGTGCCCATAGTGGCTTCGGCACAGAAGCAGTATTTCCTACCGACAGATGACCCAATAGTTGATGAAAAAGAGAAGCCGATGATTGAGGTCTATCTGCCGAAACAAGAAATAGCCAACGGCTGTGCTGTAGTTCTTTGCCCAGGCGGTGCCATGCGGTGGCTGTCGTGGGAAAGCGACGTAATAAAAATGGCTTCGTTTCTGAACGAGCATGGCATTGCCGCTATCGGACTGCGATACCATCTGAATAAGGCACCTATGCCACAAGGTATGAAGATGCCGCCGATGGTTGATGTGACGCACCCTGAAGCATTTCCGAAAGCAGATGCCAATCCGATGCACACACCTCAAGGCGATTCTATCATCTGCTTGGCAGCGAAGGACGCTATGGCTGCCATCCATATGGTTAGAGATCATGCCGATGAGTGGCATATTGATAAGCACAAGGTTGGCTATTTAGGATTCTCGGCAGGTGGCGGTGTGGCTATTGCTGCTACCATGTTAGCTCAAGCGGCTGGGGCTGCAGAAGGAATACCAGACTTTATCTGCACCAATTTTGGTCCTTCACTGGGTCCTGTCGATATAACTAAGGATGCTCCGCCTTTGCTGATTATGACACGCGCCGACCATCCGAATGTAGCGGCTGGTCTTGTAGCCTTGTTCATGGAGTGGAAGAAGGCTGGAGCAGATGCCGAATTGCATATTTATGGAGACGGCAAAGGACCTTATGAATTGATGACGCAAACGGGTGAGACAACAACTGAGACATGGAGCACTCAGATGATTCAATGGCTGAAAGCCAAAGGTTTTATCAAAGTAAGATGAATATCGCAAAAGCATTTGAAGTTGCCTTCAATCGAAAGAAGGAGAAGAACTGGGAGAAGATATACGTCGTGGTGGATATTCACGATACTATCTTACGTGCCTGTTATGAGAATGAAGAGACCTACGACTACTATCCATATGCGCGTGAAGCCCTGCAGTTGATGACAAATCGCGATGACATCTGCATGATTCTTTGGAGCGGATGCTATGAAGAGAAAATGGCTGAATACAGAAGTCATTTTGCAGAGGATGGTATCCATTTCGACTATGCCAACGAGAATCCCGAGGTGGGAAAGACGAGTTTCCAGAACTTTGAAACGAAACTCTACTTCAATGTGGGCATCGACGACAAGTTCGGTTTCGAGCCAGAGACGGACTGGGTGATAGTTATAGAGGCTATAGGCAACAATCGTTAATTCTATATAATTTATATAATATGGTAGATATGAAGAAAAAAGTGTTTTTATCATTACTGACCGTTTGTTTGTCGCTGACCATGAATGCTCAGACAGAACTAAAGAAGGTTTATAACGAGGACATTGATCCTATTGTACAGATAGATCAGGCTGTAGTGAAAGCTAAGTCTGAAGGAAAGTATGTCATCTGTCAGGTTGGCGGCAACTGGTGTCCTTGGTGCTTAAAGTTTGCAGACTTCATTACAAAGGATACGACCATCAGTAAAGTCATTGCGGAGAATTTCGTGTACATCCATGTGAATTACAATCCTCGTAAGTCACAGGGCGAAGCAAAAATGGCTCAAGGCAAAGCCCTGATGAAACGTCTGAATAATGCAGGCCGTTTCGGATTCCCTGTATTTGTGGTACTTGACGAGGAGGGTAAGATACTCCATATCCAGGATTCAAGTTTCTTGGAGGAGGGTAGGGGCTATAACCAGGAGAAAGTGCTTCGCTTCTTCAAGAATTGGACTCCGCAGGCCTGTCAGAATAATTAGGACATGAACAAAGTAAGAATTACAGCCGTTCGCCAGACTGTTTACGAAGACTTGATGGCGAAATATGAAAACCCCATTGAACACACTTGTGACGTCAGCGTAGGTCAGCAATGGATTTCCATTGATGGACGATGTCCTGAAGGAATGTGTCCGTCGGCTTGGGAATCCATGAAACCTTTTGTAGAATCTCTGGCTCGTGGCGAAGGTTATTTTTTCGACGGTTGGATGAAGAATCCGATGAGTGCAATGATTAGTTGTAATGACGGCTTCCGTCCGTTCAGTTTCTATATTGAAGTGATATAATGGCTTGGAAACTGAAATATCGTTGTGAGCAGTGTGGTTATGAAGCCGAAGTGTACGAAGGACGTGGTCTATTTCGTCAGGAGATTACGGCGATGTCTTGTCCTGACTGCAAGACCATCCAGAACATTGTGGTGGGTGGTATCATTGCAGATGTAGCTCCTTCTTACAGAAGTGAGGCAGGCCGTTTGTGTTTACAATGTGGCAGCGATAACATCAGGAAATGGGATAAACACACCTGTCCCAAATGCCAGGGAGAAATGGAGCAGACTGGCGAGAAAGAATTTTGGACATGAAGGATAGATTTAATATGATTTATTAAATGAATAGGTCAAACATATTCGGCTATCTGTTAGGACTACTTATCTTTGTGATTGGCATTCCAGCTTTGATGTGGCTGGTGTCAGGAAGGCCTTGGCTATACGTACCTGATTCTGTTGTACAGTGCGTCATAGCTGCACTACTTGCTGTCTGTGGACTGGTACTCAGCATCTACAGTATTGTCTATATGCGTATTGTCGGCAAGGGGAATCCTTTCGATGCTTATGGTCATGAGGTAGCTCCACGAACAAAGCATCTGATGACAGAAGGTCCATATCGTTTGTGTCGTAATCCGATGCTTGTGGGCATTTATATCTATGACGTGGGGGTTCTCGTCTGGCTTTGGTCAACTCTGCCTTTACTCATTTTCCTTGTTGAAGTTATCTTGTTGACTCTACAAGTCGGTAGCGAAGAAAAGCGTTTGGAGAAAGACTTCGGGCAGGAATATCTTGACTATAAGAAACGAGTTGGGAGATATTTTCCCAAATAAAAGGAAAATAAAAAACTATGAAAAAGATTATCGTTGCTATCGATTCTTTTAAGGGTTGTCTGACATCGGCAGAAGCCAATCAGTCAGCGAAGGAGGGTATTCTTGCGAGAATGCCTGATGCAGAGGTCATACAGATTCCTGTCAGTGATGGTGGCGAGGGATGGTTGGATGCCTTTCAAAATGCGATTGGTGGACTGATGGTGGATGTCAACGTGAAAGACCCGTTGCTGCGATCTATTGTAGCGCAGTATCTGATAAAGGATGAGATGGCTGTGATAGAAATAGCCAAAGCAAGCGGACTGACACTCGTTGCACCAGAAGAGCGTAATCCTATAGTCGCTACCAGTTACGGCACTGGACAACTCATCGCGGATGCCATACGCAAAGGCTGTAATCACATCATCGTAGGACTTGGCGGCAGTGCCACCAGTGATTGTGGTATTGGTATGCTTCGTGCCATTATTGATGCGTTTGACTGTAACACATGGGACGAAGTTACATCGCTTCGAGATGTCCGTTTTACGATAGCCACTGATGTTACTAATCCACTTTGTGGAGAGAACGGAGCTGCCTATATCTTTGGTCCTCAGAAGGGAGCAACTCCTCAAATGGTTTTATCGCTTGATGCCCGTGCCAAACGATTTGCAGAAAAATCTGCCCTTCACTTCGGTTACGATCGTCAAAATATTCCGGGTGCAGGAGCTGCAGGAGGCTTAGGCTATGCTTTCCTGCAATATATGAATGCAGCATGTTGTTCAGGTATTGACCTGTTATTGAATACCATCCACTTTGATGAACTCCTGAAGAAGGCATCCATAGTCATCACTGGTGAGGGCTCTGCAGACCGCCAGACACTGATGGGTAAACTCCCTTATGGAATCCTCCAAAAAGCCAAAGTCTGTGATGTTCCTGTTATTCTTATCGCAGGACGCATTAATGACCGCCAACAATTGCTTGAGGCTGGTTTCTCACAAGTGGAGTGTATCAATCCACCAGACCTCCCCATCGAAGATGCTATGAAACCTGAGATAGCAAAAAAGAATATCAAGCAAATCTCTTTGCGACATTCATCTTATTTATAATCATTTGTTGGTTGTTATCAACTGACAAATCTCCTCCAGATACTTGCGGTCTGTATCATCGAATGTGGCTAACTGAGCGCTGTCAATGTCAAGCACAGCAATTACCTTATCATTGTCATCAAATACAGGCACTACGATTTCAGAACGTGATTCGCTGCTGCATGCAATATGTCCAGGAAACTGTTCAACGTCAGGCACGATGACTGTCTCTTCCCGTTGCCAGGCAGTGCCACACACACCCTTTCCATAATGGATATGCATACATGCAACGGGACCTTGGAAGGGACCAAGAACTAACTCATCGCCTACCACCCGATAAAAACCAGTCCACCAGAACCCCATTGTCTGGTGAATGGCTGCTGCCACGTTACTCATAACAGCTATTAAATCCCTCTCACCATCTATCAGGGATGCAATCTGGTTTACCAGTAACTTATATTGTTCTTCTTTCATAAACTTAGTCAACTATGATACAAAACATGGAAAGGTCATCGTTAGGCTCGGCACCATTGCGGTGCTGATTAACAGCAACCTTCATAGTTTCTACTACCTGAAAGGCAGAATCAAAACGAGTGGTTTGAAGGATGTTGAGCAAACGATCGTCACCGAACTGCTCCAATTGCAGGTTCTCTGCCTCGTTCAAACCATCGGAATAGATAAAGAGTGTCTGACCCTTAATGCTCTCGATTTCTTCACCCTTGAACTCCATTCCAGGCAGTAGACCTATGGGAGAATTGGGGTCCATCTGTAGGAAATTACAACTGCGTCCCCATTCACCGATGACAGGAGGATTATGTCCACAGTTGCAGAAATCAAGATGTCGTGTCGACATATCCAGACACCCAATGAACATTGTCACGAACATACCCTGCTCATTGTTCTCACTCAGTTCGTTGTTGATGCGTGTAGCCATTTCTGCAGGTGACACTTTCTGCTTGGCGATGGCACGGAATAATTTTACGACCTGAGTCATGAAGAGTGCTGCTGGTACTCCCTTTCCGCTGACGTCACCAAGACAGAAATATAGTTTTCCGTCTGATAACAGGTAGTCGAACAAATCACCACCCACTTCTCTGGCAGGAGTCATAGAAGCGTATATATCCAACCCCTCCAGATGCGGGAACTTGCTGGGCACCATCTGTGTCTGAATGTCGTGTGCAATACGTAGTTCACTCTCCATGCGCTCCTTCTCAGCCGATAGTTTTGCCATGCGGCGTTCTGCCTTTCTGTGAAGCACAATATAGACAATCAGTCCGATTACCAATAGCGATACAATAGCTATATAAAGTATCATCTGTTTCTGCCTTGCTACCATCTGCTCACGCTCCTTCTCTGCCTTCAGTTCGTTCAATTCGAAGCGTTTGTTCAATATGTTTAACTGCTCTTGAGTTTCTTCTTGGCTAACAGAATCTTTTAGCAATTTGAATTCGCGATAATCGGCCAGCGCATCCTGATAGTGTCCCAATAGTTCGTGGGCAATACTTCGTTTTTCAAGTGCTGACATATAATTGCTCGATGTCTTTGATGGGGTTAATGCCATCTTTCTATTACATGATGCCAGCGCCTCCTTGAAGTCGCCTTTACACTTTGCAAGTTCAAAACAGAGTCCTTCATGACGACTCTGATTGATAACGGTTCTGCCACTAAAATCTAAATAGTAAGAGGCAGAATCTACAGCAGCTTCTGCTTTCTGATATTGCTTTTTATGTATGTACAGCGTTGCCATCCAGTAAAGATATTCGTAATGCCAATGGGCTACAGAACTGGTGCTGTCTTGGTCTTTCTTCAATGGATAGTGGGCAACTTCAGCCCCCCATCTGGTCAGTACAGAGTCCATTTCCTCGAATTTCTTCTGTGCATTTAATGCCATACTATACTTTCCGTAAATGGTGGTTTTGCTACCAAAACCATCAGTGTCTTGAAATATATTCAAAGCGTTTCTGAAGGCATGAGTCATTTCTGGATTATCCTGGGCTGCGTAGGCTTCCCCCAGTACGACATAGGCCTTCGACAGTCCGTATTTGTCGTTACGTGCCAATGCATCTTCCTGCATCTGCTGCGCTTCCTTGATAGCTACATTGGGTTGGTTGTCCCAAATATATGTCATGGCCATAATACTCCATGTGTAATAGTAATAATGCCATATACCATGCTCTCTGCATAGTTTCATCGCGATTGGTGAAAGTTGATAGACAGAGTCGTTTTCATCGTTATTATAGTATTCCTCTATCTTCATAGAAAGATATTTGGCAGAGTCTTTCCAGTTAATCGAGTCGCCAGTAGAAGTTGATTTCATGCCTCTGTTGTTCTGGCAAGAGATTGTAAATGCAGTTGTCAGCAGTACTATGATAAGTAATAGAGTTGTATATTTCATTTCGATATTGTCTTAATGATGCAAAGATATGAAATATTTTCCAATTTACAAAACGGTAGTAAAAATCTTCTCTTTGCTGATATACCTATCGTACATATACAGGAAAATATCCATGATTAGCAGCTGAAGCTCCGCTCAAATGCATCACCAATCCCACAATCGCCATCGGCAGAAATGCCAACAGTAAAAACGCAATCAGTTTCTTCAGTTCTCGCCAAAGACCTTCTAATGGTCCTCGAGGATGATTTCTAAACCAATAGCGGGCGAAGAGATATTGACAGATAACCATTCCACATCCAACCATTACAGCATAGGTAATACCTAAATGGTGATAACATGCAAGACCATAGCCACAGAAGATAAAACAACCAATAATAGACTGCAACAGATAGTTGGTGAGACTCATGCGGCCGAAGATACAGAGATGATGGAGTACACTACGAACACTTTCGAAAGCATACCACGCAGAAACTACTGCTGAGACTATCATCAGCAGGATGATGAGACTGTAGATGGGCTTAAGCCAGAAGTCCAATTCGCCGAAATTTACGAAACTTAATGCAATAACAACGATAGCCGAGCAGATGAGGATATTATGCCATATCTTCAGATGGCGTCCTTCATTATAGAACATTCTCTGGCGTCCTAACTGCATACCTAGAATAAACAGACAGAGCAACTGTGTCAGGCGACCACTGAAAATATTGAAC
>CADCEW010000069.1 GCA_902800585.1 uncultured Prevotellaceae bacterium | reverse complement strand
TACCCGTAATTCAAAAAGACTTTTATGGACCATTACTCTAGCCACCTTTATATTATCAGCCAACTTGGATAACCTGACAACTACCATGATGATGTTGGTGATTATGAACAACATTCTTCAGAGTGGGCGTCAACGGATGTTAGTAGGATCAGCCATCGTCTTGGCAGCGAATTGTGGTGGTTGTTTTACGGTAATAGGTGACCCTGTCGGACTTATATTGTGGGGAGATGGAGCGGTGACTGCAAGTCATTTTTCTGCTTATCTGATACTTCCCGCTATTCTTGCTTGGGTGATTCCTACCATTCTCATCAATCGTCAGTTGCCTGACCGTCTTGATTGTGAGTGGAGTGCTTCTCCTTTCCGTGGAGATGATACCAGACTCAATCGCTGGCAGCGCTTTGTGATGTTGATTGTCGGTATTGGAGGACTGTGGTTTATCCCGACGTTCCATAATATTACGAAACTGGCTCCTTTCTTGGGCGCACTATGCGTGTTAAGTGTTTTATGGGTTGTCAATGAGGCCTTCAATCATAAACTGATGAATGCCGATCAAATGGCACAACGTCGTATACCTCGCGCCTTGCAGTATGGTGCTATCCAACAGATGTTGTTTGTGATGGGTATCATGATGGGTATGGGTGTTGTCACGGAAACAGGTGTCTTTAGTGATATTGCCGACTGGTTTGATTCGAATATCCACAATATCTGGCTGGTAGGTGTTGGCTCAGGTGTTCTCAGTTCACTTATCGATACCTTTACAGTAGCTGTCAGCAATATTATGCTTTATCCAGTAGCAGAAGCAGGTGATATGGCAACCAATGGTGCCTATTGGAAGATTATCGCCTATTGTACGGCAGTAGGTGGTTGTCTGCTTTGTGTAGGCTCTACCAGTGGATTAGCCTTAATGAAGATGGAACATGTGAGATTGGGATGGTATCTGAAGAATCTTACACCCAAAGTCTTGATAGGCTGGTTGATAGGTGTTGTCGTACTATGGATGGAAATGAATCTAATTTAAATATTTTATAAAATGACTAAGGTGAAGACAATAGGCATACTTACCTCAGGAGGTGATGCGCCGGGAATGAATGCTGCTATACGTGCTGTCACGCGTGCAGGTATTTACAATGGATTTACTATCAAGGGTATCTATCGTGGTTATGATGGCCTTATTAAAGGCGAGATAAAGCAGTTTACTACAGAGAACGTCTCTGGCATCATCACTCGTGGTGGCACTATCCTTAAGACGGCACGTTCTAAGGAGTTCATGACCCCAGAGGGTAGACAGAAGGCGTATGAGAACTGTCAGAAGGAGAAGATTGACGCACTCATTGTCATTGGCGGTAATGGTTCGCTGACGGGTGCTCGCGACTTCGGTATGGAGTTCGATTTTCCTGTTATCGGACTACCTGGTACTATCGATAATGACTTGTATGGAACAGACTCTACCATCGGCTATGACACAACGATGAATACCATCATGGAATGTGTGGACCGTATCCGCGATACGGCAAACTCCCATGAGCGCATCTTCTTTGTTGAAGTGATGGGACGTGACGCCGGTTTCCTTGCACAGAACTGTGCCATTGCCTGTGGTGCCGAGGCAGCCATCGTTCCAGAGGAAGCTACTGACGTTGACCAGTTGGCAGCATTTATGGGTAGAGGCATCCGTAAGTCGAAGAAGTCGTGTATCGTTATCGTCTCGGAGAGTCCGAAGTGCGGTGCTCTCTACTATGCCGACCGTGTGAAGAAGGAATTCCCGGAATTTGATGTCCGTGTCTCAATCCTCGGTCACCTGCAACGTGGCGGTTCTCCGTCGGCACGCGATCGTATCTTGGCTAGTTGTACGGGTGTAGGCGCCGTCGAAGCCATTATCCAGGGACAGCGTAATATCATGGTGGGTGTCCGCAATAACGAAGTGGTGTATGTGCCTTTCTCAGAGTGTATTCGTACAGACAAGCGCTTCGACAAGCGACTCATCACGGTACTGGACGAGTTGAGCATTTAATACAAGGTGTCCTAAATTCCATTAAAAATGAACATTTTCGAATAAAAGTTCGAAAATGTTTTTTTTTATTGAGATATATTTATTATCTTTGCAAGGCTATAACTTTAAAAAACAAATAACTTTAAATATTAAAACTGCTTATGTCACAGATTAATGGACACATTTCCCAGATTATCGGTCCTGTGATTGATGTATTCTTCAATACTGAAGGACAAGATGCGGAGAAAGTGCTCCCGAAGATTCATGAGGCGCTGACTATTCAGCGTCCAGACGGTTCGCAACTTGTGGTAGAGGTTCAGCAGCACATCGGTGAGGATACAGTCCGCTGTGTTGCAATGGACAATACCGATGGCTTGCAGCGTGGGTTGGAGGCAAAGCCCCTAGGGACGCCCATCCTTATGCCTTCAGGAGAACAGATTAAAGGTCGTATGCTGAACGTTGTTGGTCAGCCTATTGACGGTATGGACCCACTTTCAATGGAAGGTGCTTATCCTATCCATCGTGAGGCACCGAAGTTTGAGGAACTTTCTACAACGAAAGAAATTCTTTCTACAGGTATTAAGGTCATTGACTTGTTAGAGCCTTATCTGAAAGGTGGTAAGATTGGACTCTTCGGTGGTGCAGGTGTTGGTAAGACCGTATTGATTATGGAACTTATCAACAACATCGCGAAAGGTCACAACGGTTTCTCAGTCTTTGCTGGAGTAGGAGAGCGTACCCGTGAGGGTAACGACCTTATTCGTGAAATGATTGAGTCTGGCGTTATCCGCTATGGTGAGAAATTTAAAGAGGCTATGGCTCAAGGTAAATGGGACCTCTCTCTGGTTGATCCAGAGGAAATGAAGAAGTCGCAGGCAACCTTGGTCTATGGTCAGATGAACGAACCTCCTGGTGCGCGTGCCTCTGTTGCTCTTTCTGGTCTGACTGTTGCTGAGGGCTTCCGTGATGGTGGTGGAAAAGATGGAGGTGCTGCAGATATTCTGTTCTTTATTGATAATATTTTCCGTTTCACTCAAGCAGGTTCTGAGGTGTCCGCACTGTTAGGACGTATGCCTTCAGCTGTAGGTTACCAGCCGACTCTGGCTTCTGAGATGGGAACAATGCAGGAGCGTATCACCTCTACGAAGAAAGGTTCTATTACTTCCGTACAGGCTGTATATGTACCTGCCGACGACTTGACAGACCCTGCGCCTGCTACGACGTTTACTCACCTTGATGCTACGACGGTGCTTGATCGTAAAATTGCAGAGTTAGGTATCTATCCTGCCGTTGATCCGTTAGGAAGTACCTCTCGTATTCTTGATCCGTTAATAGTAGGTAAGGCTCACTACGACTGCGCTCAGCGTGTAAAGGAGATCTTACAGCGCTATAAGGAGTTGCAGGATATTATCGCCATCCTCGGTATGGACGAACTCTCCGATGAGGATAAGTTGACGGTAAATCGTGCGCGTCGTGTACAGCGATTCCTTTCTCAGCCATTTGCTGTGGCCACCCAGTTCACAGGTCTTCCTGGCGTGATGGTTCCTATCGAAGATACCATCAAGGGCTTCAATGCTATTCTTGACGGAGAGGTCGATGATCTTCCAGAGCAAGCATTCCTCAATGTCGGAACGATAGAGGATGTCAAAGAGAAGGCAAAGAAATTGTTGGAGGCAGCCAAGGGATAAACATATACCTTATTTATATAATAAGTATGTTGAAACTCAAGATAGTAACACCAGAAAAAATCGCCTACGACGGAGAGGCGAAGAGCGTACTCGTGCCTGGCACGATGGGACAGTTTGAGATTCTCAATGACCATGCGCCCATCATCTCTTCGCTCGGACGAGGTGTTGTGGAATATGCTACTGCCGACGGAAAACAGCAAATTCATGTTTCTGGAGGTTTCGTTGCCGTCCAGAAGAATGAGGTAAGCCTGTGCGTAGAGGTCGACAGTGAGGCAGTGTAGTTCTTTGAAATAGTGATAACGACAAGTATAGCCATCAGCGTAATATATGCGCTACTCGCCACGTTAGCCTATATAGCAGGCTATCGAGCCGTACGTCATTCCCAAAAGGCACTGACACTCTATGGTTTAGTGGCAATGGTGCTGCGTATACTCTCAGCAGCGTTAGTAGTTATTGTTTTCCTCTTTATGGTTGAAGACGGTGCTTTTCGGCGTACTTTCATCATCACCTTTTCAGTGTTCTACCTGTTGATGCTCATCTTCGACGTTTGGTTCTACATTCGTTCACAGAAAAAGTAAAAATAACAAAACAAGTAAGAAATGAAATATTTCAAACCACTTCTCTGCATCGTGCTGATGCTCTTCGCTTTCTCTCCTGCCCAGGCTACGGAGGAGAAGAAGGAAGGGGTTGACCTGCAGGGTATCTTGTTTGGACATATCCAGGATTCTCATGAATGGCATATCATGGACTGGGGTGATACTCCCGTTGTCATCCATCTGCCTGTCATAGTGAAGAGTTCTACAGGCTGGCATGTGTTCTGCTCTTCCCAGTTCGAGCATCATGCTGATGCCAATGGACTCAAACAGGGACCTTATGGTTTGGCTATTGCTACAGAAGGCGATAACGAAGGTAAGATTGTAGAGAATGGAGAGCCCGTTCTCGACATCTCAATCACCAAGACGGTTGTTGTACTCTTCATCGATTCCATTCTGCTCCTGCTCTGTGTGCTCATTCCAGCACGCTGGTGTAGGAAACACAAGATTGATGACCCCGCTCCCAAAGGATTTACGGGTTTTATGCACATGTTTATCATGTATGTCTATAATGACATTATTGCAAGCATCTTAGGCAAGGAGGCGCCCAAATATGCTCCTTATCTACTGACGTGCTTCTTCTTTATCTTTGTGGCCAATGTGATGGGAGTGATGCCATTCCCGCCAGGAGGTGGAAACTTGACGGGTAATATTGCCTGCACGTTATTCCTTGCTCTCTGTACTTTTATCATCACGAATGTCACAGGTACAAAGGAATACTGGAAGGAAATCTTCTGGCCTGACGTGCCAACGTGGTTGAAGGCTCCCGTTCCTTTGATGCCTTTCATTGAGTTGTTTGGTATCTTTACCAAACCGCTTGCCTTGATGATCCGTCTTTTTGCCAACATGATGGCAGGTCATGCTATTGCCATCTCACTGACATGTCTGATCTTCGTTATGTATGGCATCCACGCAGCCGCTGGTACGGCAATGATTCCTGTCAGCGTTGCCATGAGTATCTTCATGATGTTGTTGGAGGTGCTGGTATGTTTCATCCAGGCAATGGTGTTCACCATGCTTTCCGCAGTATTCATCTCACTGGCTCACGTGCATGAGCACGAAGCCGTAGTAAAAGAATAAGATAACAATTAAATATTAACAATTAAAAACTTAAAGATTATGATTTCATTATTATCATCAGTTGCATTTGCAAATTTGGGTGCCGCTATTGGCGGTGGTTTGGCAGTGATTGGTGCCGGTATCGGTATTGGTAAGATTGGTGGACAGGCTATGGATGCTATGGCTCGTCAGCCAGAGAAAATCAACGACCTGCGTTCTAACATGATTGTGGCAGCCGCCCTGATTGAGGGTGTTGCCTTCTTCGCCATTATTATCGCATTGTTGGCTCTCTTCGTATAAGAGTATTTCTGAAACAAAATCGTGTAATTTCAATCACAGTTTATGTCATTAATAACACCTGGTTTTGGATTACTATTCTGGATGACCGTTGTCTTCCTGGTGGTTCTCTTCGTCTTGTGGAAATGGGGATTCCCCGTTATCGTCAAGATGGAACTCGACCGTAAGGATTACATCGACTCGTCGCTCAAGAAAGCGCACGAGGCGAATGAACGGCTTGCCAATATACAGAAAGAAGGTGAATCCATCTTACAGGAGGCACGTGAGAAGCAGGCTCTGATACTCAAGGAGGCTGCTGAGACACGTGACGCCATCGTAGAGAAAGCTCAGGAGAAGGCGAGGGCAGAAGGTGCCCGTTTGTTGGAAGATGCGAAAGCTACCATCGAACAGGAGAAGAAAGCCGCTATTGCCGACATCCGAAAGCAAGTCGCTACGCTGAGTGTCGAGATTGCAGAGAAGGTTCTCCGTAAGAACCTGCAAGGCGATCAGGCACAGATGGATTTGATTGATCGTATGCTGGATGATGTTTCTGTTAACTAACCAAAGAGTGTGCGTATGGATATCGGAGTAATATCGGTAAGATATGCGAGAGCGCTGCTGAAGAGTGCTACTGACCAGAAACTGGAAGACAAGGTCTATCAGGAGATGATGACCCTTGCCAAGAGTTATCTGGAAGTACCACAGTTGCGTCAGACGATAGACAACCCCATGCTCTCGAAAGACAAGAAGGAAATGCTGTTACAGACGGCTTCTGGTGAGAAAATCAGTGCACTGACCAAGAGTTTTATTGCACTTGTTCTCAAAGAAGACCGTGAGAACGTGATACAGTTTATGGCAAACAGTTATGTCACGCTCTATCGTCAGCAAAAGAACGTCATCCGTGGAAAACTCACCACTGCGGCACGTGTGTCTGCTCAGACAGAGCAGAAGATGCGTGAGATGGTGGAGAGTAAGACTAATGGTACTGTGGAGTTTGAGACAGAGGTGAATCCTGATATTATTGGTGGTTTCATTCTCGAATATGACACCTTCCGCATGGATGCGAGTGTGAAGTCGAAACTCAACTCCATTCTCAACCAGTTGAGAAAATGAAAAAATATAAAAATGTAAAAATGTAAAAAATTAGCTATGCCAGCCAATTGTTTCATTGTTACATTATTTAATTTTTAAATTTAGAATAAATGTCAGATAAAATTAAACCAAGCGAAGTTTCCCAGGTACTGCTCGACCAGTTGCAAGGCATTTCTAGTCAGGAGAAGTTCGATGAAGTGGGTACTGTGCTTACTGTCAGCGACGGTGTGGCCCGTATCTATGGTCTCCGTAATGCCGAAGCCAATGAGCTGTTGGAGTTTGAGAATGGTACGATGGCTATCGTGATGAACCTGGAGGAAGACAACGTCGGTTGTGTGCTCCTTGGTCCTACGGCTGGTATTAAGGAAGGACAGATCGTGAAGCGCACAAAGCGCATCGCTTCTATCCGTGTCAATGACAACATGCTGGGACGTGTTATCAATCCTCTCGGACAGGCTGTCGACGGAATGGGAGATATCGATTTGAAAGACTCGTTTGAGATGCCGCTCGACCGTAAGGCACCTGGTGTCATCTTCCGTCAACCTGTGAAGGAGCCGTTGCAGACGGGTCTGAAGGCTATCGACTCCATGATTCCTATTGGACGTGGTCAGCGTGAGTTGATTATCGGTGACCGCCAGACGGGTAAGACCGCCATTGCCGTGGATACCATTATCAACCAGAAGAGTTTCTATGAGGCAGGTAAGCCTGTATATTGTATTTATGTTGCCATCGGACAGAAGGCATCTACCGTCGCAACTTTAGTGCAGACACTGAAGGAGCATGGCGCAATGCCTTACACCATCGTTGTAGCTGCTACGGCTGCTGATCCTGCCGCTATGCAGTATTATGCACCATTTGCCGGTGCTGCTATCGGTGAGTATTTCCGTGACCGTGGTCTGCCTGCACTCGTTGTCTATGATGACCTGTCGAAGCAGGCTGTCGCATATCGTGAGGTATCACTGATTCTGCGTCGTCCCTCTGGTCGTGAAGCCTATCCAGGTGATGTGTTCTATCTGCACTCTCGTCTATTGGAGCGTGCTGCCAAGATGAACGAACAGCAGGAGGTTGCCGAACAGATGAACGACTTGCCCGAGTGTATGAAGGGACATGTGAAGGGTGGTGGTTCATTGACCGCTTTGCCTATCATCGAGACACAGGCAGGTGACGTGTCCGCCTATATCCCTACAAACGTGATTTCTATTACTGATGGTCAGATATTCTTGGAGAGCGACCTCTTCAATCAGGGTTTCCGTCCTGCCATCAACGTAGGTATCTCTGTATCGCGTGTAGGTGGTTCGGCACAGATAAAGTCCATGAAAAAGGTGGCAGGTACTTTGAAAATCGATCAGGCTCAGTATCGTGAGTTGGAGGCCTTCTCGAAGTTCTCCAGTGATATGGATGCTGTGACGGCAATGACGCTGGACCGTGGTCGTAAGAACAACCAGTTGCTTATTCAGCCACAGTATAGTCCTATGCCCGTAGGTGAGCAGGTGGCTATCCTTTATTGTGGTGTGCATGGTCTGATGCGTGAGGTACCTATTGACAAGGTGCGTGAATGCCAGGATGCCTTCCTCGACAAGTTACGCACTACGGCTCCTGAAGTCATAGAGACCCTTGCTGCTGGTAAGATTGATGACGAGACGACGAATAAGATAGAGGCTGTTATGGCTGATATCGCTGGAACGTATAAATCCTGATAGCCTATGCCGAGTCTGAAGGAAATAAAAGGACGTATTGCCAGTGTTCAAAGTACTCGTAAGATTACGAGTGCGATGAAGATGGTGGCTTCGTCAAAACTCCATCATGCACAGGTAGCCATCCAGAACATGCTGCCTTATGAGACCATGTTGGAGCATATCCTGAAGTCATTCCTGGCAGCAGAGGCAGAAGCACAAACCATCTATGATCAGGAGCGTCCAGTCAAGCGTGTCGCTTTGGTGATTTTCTCCAGTAACTCTTCTCTCTGTGGTGGCTTTAATGCCAACATTATCAAGCTGATGCAGAATGCTGTTAATGCATTAAGTAAGGAGATAGGAGCTGAGAATATCGATATCTATCCCATTGGTCGCAAGGTTGCCGAGAAGGCTCGAAAGTGTGGTTATCAAGTCATGGGTAGCTATGACGATATGATTGACAGACCCAATGCACAAAAGTGTATTGAACTTGTTATGGAGTTAGGAGAACGCTTTGCGAAAGGTGAGATAGACAAGGTAGAACTCATCTATCATCATTTCAAGAGCGCAGGCTCACAGGTCCTCACCCATAAGACTTTCCTGCCGATAGACTTGGAGAGTGAGTTGGAGCGTGACCATGAGCGTGACCTTACGACAAATGTTGTCACCAAGAAGGCACAGGATTACTTGAAGAAAAATCGTCGTAAAAAGGTCGTCAAGGAAGGTGAAGTGGCTCCGCTGAATGATAACTTCATCGTGGAACCTGACATGGATACCGTGCTCACGGAACTCCTTCCTAAGATGGCGCATCTGATGCTTTATACTGCCTTGTTGGATAGTGTTGCTTCCGAGCATGCTGCCCGTATGGTGGCGATGCAGACGGCTACCGATAATGCCGACGAGTTATTGCGTGAATTGAACCTACAGTATAACAAGGGTCGTCAGCAGGCCATCACCAATGAACTGCTTGACCTCGTAGGAGGTAGTGTTAATAACTAACGTATGCCCATGCGGTAGATGAGATACTTTATCTGGTTCAGTTACGACGGAACAAACTACCACGGATGGCAGTTACAACCTAATGGGGACACGGTGCAGGCACAACTGCAGCGTGCCCTTTCTTTATTGCTTCGTGAGGAAGTCACTGTGACAGGAGCGGGTAGGACAGATACAGGGGTACATGCCAGACAGATGGCGGCACATTTCGATACGGACGTGTCGTTTGAGCCGGATGTGTTAACGAAGAAACTCAATGGTGTCTTACCTGTGGATATCAGTGTGAGCAAGGTCGAGCAGGTTGCTGACGACCTGCATGCACGCTTCTCTGCTGTCCGTCGCACCTATCATTATTATATTCATACCCAGAAAGACCCGTTTCGTCGTCAGTATTCATTGGAGATACATTACGTATTGGATTTCCCATTGATGAACGAAGCGGCACGTATCCTGATGGAGTATGACGATTTTGGGGCTTTCTGCAAGGCTGGTAGTGATGTGAAGACTACGATATGTCATATCACGGCTGCTGAGTGGCATCAGACGGCAGAAGATGCCTGGTATTTCGAGATTACAGCCAATCGCTTTCTCCGTAACATGGTGCGTGCTGTGGTAGGCACCCTCATCGAGGTCGGTCGTCATCGCATGACACTGGATGAGTTCCGTGAAGTAATCAAAGGAGGACGACGCACACAGGCAGGAGAGTCTATGCCTGCCTTGGCTTTGTTCTTAGAGAAAGTAGAATATTAAGACGAGTTTTGCGAAAAACACCTACCCACCTACCTATAAGTGCCTCAAACCACGATGTACAGGGCGTTTGAGGGTGGGTAGGTGTTTGCTCAACACCTACCTAACACCTACCTGGTTTGCAAAAATGGTTTCATCAATAAATATACATCGTTATTGGTGCTGCAGCCACCTATGCCAGTAACTACAGCCTTCTATCACTTGCATTCCCGCTTAAAGCGCCTACCCGTAGCCTTTCGAGTATCTCGAACGCCTCTTTCTAAAGGCTCCTATACCCCCATCGGAGATACTGGAATACCCCCTTAACAGGCTTTAGAACGAAGCATCGGAGATACTGGAGTAAAATGGGGGTATAAATATCCAAAAGTGATATGGATTTATATGCAAAAAGATTTGGTGGTGATAGGGTACCTGTTAGGTAGGTGTTTGCCAAACAGGTACCTAGTCTCAATCCTTTTATTTATCGGCATTTCAAGAGTTTTAGGGTAGGAGGGTAGGTGTTTTT
>CADCEW010000068.1 GCA_902800585.1 uncultured Prevotellaceae bacterium | reverse complement strand
GAAGAGAATGTGAGGGCAAAGACAGGTACGGTGACTGGTGTGTCGGCATTGGCAGGCTACTGCACGTCGGCAAACGGTCATCAACTCTGTTTCTCAATCATCAATCAGGGCATCATGAGTCCCGATCCCGGACGACATTTCCAGAACCGGGTATGCAATGCCCTCTGTGCTCCCTGAGGCTATCAAACCATTTAGTATATTGAACATGAGAAAAGTGATCCTTACCTTATTCGTTGCCACTGCTATCAGCAGCATGGCACAGTCATCCATGGAACTGACGGCTACGGAAGTTGCCACTCGCATGTCACCGGGGTGGAACCTCGGTAACACATTAGAGGCTGGTGATAGCAGGAATAATTTCACCAACAACGGGGGACTGTCTGCCGAGACCGCCTGGCAGGGAACCAAGACGACCCAGGCAGTGATAGACTTTGTGAAGGCACAGGGTTTCCGTTCAATCCGTATCCCATGTGCCTGGGTAATGGGACATATTATTGACGCGTCCGACTATACCATCGACCCTGTGTGGATGAACCGTGTCAAGGAGATTGTAGATTACTCCTTGAAAGCAGGACTCTATGTCGTCATCAACCAACACTGGGATGGTGGTTGGCTGGAGAATAACATCAAGGATGCTACACTGATTCCGAAGAACAAGTTCATCCTCAACAAGATCTGGCAACAGATAGCGGAGACCTTCCGCGACTATGACGAGCGGTTGCTTTTTGCCGGACTGAATGAACCCAATGCAGATACCCAGTCAGCGACTAATAACCTGGTGGAGTATGAGCAGGAGTTCATCAATACTGTCCGCGCATCAGGAGGCAACAACGCCCTGCGTGTCCTCATCATCCAGGGACCAGGTACGAATATCGACCATACCTGTAACTTCCTGACAAAATTACCGACAGACCCTGCCGCGCAAAGAATGATGGTAGAGGTACACTATTATGCTCCCTGGCAATTCTGGGGCATGGAGAAAGATGAGTCGTGGGGTAAGGTGTTCTACTATTGGGGCAAAGACAATCATGTCAGTGGTTCACAACATAATGCCACCCATAGTGAGGAGGAATATATGGAGGAAGAACTGGAAAAAATGAAGACTATGTTTGCAGACAAAGGCATCCCCGTCTATATCGGAGAGTTCGGTGCCAACTGGCGGACGATTAGTGGCAGCGGAGAGAGTCAGGAGAAACATAATGCCTCCATCAAGCATCATTACAAGACATTGATGAAGAAATGCTTCGCCAAGGGTCTCATACCTGTTGTCTGGGACACGAACTACTTGAACCGTCCCTCTATGACAATCATCAACCGTCAGGCGCTGTCCATCTATAATAATTATATGATGTCCGGCATCCATGAGGCAATGGAAGAGTCGGGCATCCCCGTCACAGCCGTCCAGGCGGTGCACACAAACCAGTCTGCTGGCAGTGGTGTGTACAACCTGCAGGGACAATATGTCTGCAGCACCCTGTTGTCATCTCTGCCCTCAGGTTTCTACATCCATAACGGGACTAAGTATGTGGTGAAGTAAGATATCAGTGTTCTGAACAGTAACGCTCGAAAGCCTCACGATAGGCATCGGTGACGCGGATGATCTCATCACCGATATAGACACAGAGGTTACGGTCAACCGTTCTTATCTTGTCCAAACGGACGATATAGGAACGGTTGATGCGCATAAAGGTATCTTGTGGCAGTGCATCCTCCACGGCTTTCATTGTCATGTGAGTGGTCAGCGGCAACCGTTCCCCCTCAATGTGGAAGCGCACATAGTCTTTCATTCCCTCTACATAGATGATACTGTCAAAGCTAATCTGACGTAACTCACCATCTACACGGATAAACATTGTCTCCCTTCTTTCATTTCTCTGCTCCACCCTCTCTTCTCGCATCTCGGTCCGCTTAAACCACTGTTGCGCCTTCTCCACTGCAGCAATAAATTTATTGTAACGGATAGGCTTCAAAAGAAAATCAATAGCACTGACCTCATAACTGTCGAATGCATATTCCTTAAAGGCTGTCGTGAAGATTACCTTGGTACCTTCTGGCAACATGTGAGAGAGCTCCATACCATTAAGGTCAGGCATCTGGATATCCATGAAGGCAAGGTTAACAGGATGCTCCTTTAACCATGCTAGTGCCTCAACAGAATCCGTAAAAGAATGCTCCAGTTGGAGTTGGGGTGTCTTCTGTACGAAAGACTCCATGAGTTTGACAGCAAGAGGCTCGTCATCTACGATGATACAGGTAATGGGATTCATATTATAATTGTGATTTTAACGTGATAGATATCACCGTTAAGTGCCTGTTTCCACTCATAACGGTCATGGTACATCAGTTCAAGACGACGACGGGTATTCTCTAACCCGATGCCTGAACCGCTACGGTCTGCATCGTCCTTGGGATAATTCGTGTTGTCACAGGTAAAGACGATGCAATTATCCTTTTGTTCCAGATGGATATCAATCATTGAATCCCTACTACTGCTTACACCATGCTTGAAAGCATTCTCCACGAGAGAGATAAACAGTAGTGGTGCAATCTCCACATCCTTTTGGATGTCGAACGTTGTTTTTACCTCCGTCTTCTCATTGCAGCGCAGTTTCATGAGTTCAATATAGTTACGCATAAACTCCACTTCTCCTCCAATAGGAACCATCTTTTTATTCGTCTCGTACATAGCGTAGCGCAACAGGTCACTCAGTTGGGCAATGGCATCTTGGGCGGCATCAGGGTCTATCTGTGTCAGGCTCGAGATATTATTCAATGTATTAAACAGAAAGTGCGGATTAATTTGGTTTTTTAACCACGCCAGTTCTGCTTCGGTATTCTTCGCTTTCTCATCTTTCAATTGCTGCTTTATCTGACGAATGCGCATGAAGTGGCGGATACCGATGGCAATGGCTGCCATGACACAATTAAGCACCAAGAACATGAGGAAACCTGAGAAGAAGCCTATCCACATAGTGGAGTTCATGGCAGGCAGGTTCGGTATATTGCTCCTATGATAATAAAGCAGGAAGAACTGGGAGTTGAGTCCGAGGATGAGCACGAGGTTACATAGCACAAATAACCAATAGCGTCGCTTGAAGAAAAGATAGGGACCAAGCAGATAGAAATTGGCAAAGTATACTATGAGGGGCGACTGAAATAGTCCCCATGCCACAAAGAACGAGGTCCTGGTGGAATGTAAGTCCTGCGTACTCAGGAATGTTGCCAGTGGCAGTGCGAACAGTATTACTGTCCAAACTGCCACTTGTGCCACAAACAGCCCGATGTCTTTTTTTTCTATTTTCATCATATGACTGCAAAGATAGGAATTCTTTCTGAAACAACCAAATTATTGTTGTACATCTCCTACGCTATTGATGATCTCACCCTGTGACTGCTGCTCGATGTAGTCGTTCTGTATGCGACTCTGATGTTGCTTGGATGACATCTTGCTATTACCGAAAGTATAGCTGACTGTGAAGGATACACCGTAGATAGGAACTTTCACCTTGGTGTGGCTAGTGAAATTCTGACCATGGCTGCTACTTTCAATCATGATGCTACCACCGTTGTTGAGACCCGTCATACCAGAAATGCTCAAGTTCAGTTTGTCATTAAACAATGACTTTGAGATACTGGCGGTGAGAAGATTGAAGCCGCCACTCCATCCTTGTAGGGTATAGTTCTTGGTAGAGGCGATGGCGAAAGCACTGAGCTTCAAATTCCAAGGTAGTGTCTGCTGCACACCTGCCATGATATTAGCAGTCCATCCGCTGTTGCTTTGATCAAGAGCATCACTGCGCAGGTCGATATAGTTCACGCTACCGTTCATGAAGAGGCGAGTGTTCTTGGTCACCAGGTAGTTGACATAGGCGTTCATACCTGTCTGATGGCTCTTCACTACATTGCCATAGGTGGTATTCAGCAGATTGTTGTTGTCGTAGAAACTATACTGTGAGATACCGTTGTCGGTGAAGTTGTGGTGCAGATTGAGGTTGAGCATGAGTTTCGAAGTGAACATATTGTAGACCAGCGATAAGTTGTGTGTTTTCTCCACATCGAGGTTTGGGTTGCCATAGGTCAGTGCGATGGGGTTGGTCTTGTCAACATAGGGATTCAGATAGGAGATACCTGGACGTGAGATGCGCATGTTATAGGTCAGACCAAGGTTACTGCCTGTACCAAGGTTATACTGCAGATTAGCGCAGGGCACAAGGTTTCCATAGCTCGTCTTAAAGTCCTCACCGTTACCAAGTTTATAGTCTACATCCTGCCAAGTATATTCATAGCGTACACCTGCCTTCATACTAAACTTATTCCACTTACCTGTATATTCTCCATAGCCAGCCAAAATGGTGTTCTTGTACTCATATTCGCTACTAGTACTGGGATCGTATATATCCATCAGATAGTATTTAGAGTCAGAAGTGGCATCGTGGAGTTGCAACTTACTACCTAGACTCAGGGAATGACCAGTACCAAGGGGCATCGTATAGTCCACCTGGAAGATATGATTGGTAGTCTTGTCTTTATTCTCTGAATAGCGGTTTGTCAGGTCGATGTACTCTGATGCGGTGTCAAAATCATTGTTCATTTTTGTAGTTGCGGGACTATACATCAATTGATAAGTAAGAGCCAACGACTGGGTATGCTCCTTATTGAAGAAGCGCTGATAATCGAGACTACCACTGAATGAGGTTCGCGAGTTCTTCATATCAGTAGTGCTACCGTAGCTGAAAGCGTCTCCATAAGGTACTCCGCCTATAGTGGTAAGTGTGGTTCCGTTACTCTTTATCGACATATTGTTAACAGAGGCTGTAAAATTGATCATGCTCATACTGTCAAGTTGATAGCCAAGGGTCAGATTCCCCATAGTGAACGGGGTTCTGACTTTATTTTCAGAGGTTAAGGTCTGTGAGGTACCATTATTCTGAATCTGTTCCATTTCAGTGGTAGTATTACCTGGCATATTATAACTGGTCATCACGTTAGCACTGTATGACAACTTGCCCTGTTGGCCACTGATGAAAGCACTTCCACCCAGTTGGCGAATACCTGCCGTGGCACGGATAGTACCATTATAGCCGTTCATATTCTGGGCTGCCTGTGGGTCTTGCTTGTTCATAACGATGTTCAGTACACCAGCAGCACCCTCTGCGTCGTATTTGGCACCAGGATTCGTTACCACTTCAATGCTCTTGACGGCAGTGGCGGGCATGCTCTTAAATACCATCGAGGGATTGCTTGAAAACATCACGTTGGGCATACCATCGACATACACTTTGAATGAAGAGGAGCCATTGACAGAGATATTATCCTGTCCGTCGACCGTTACCATTGGTACCTTGCGTAGCATGTCAAGTACAGTATACGACTTCGAGTCTTCGTCATCAGCCACATTATAACTCATTTTGTCAACATCCATCTTTACCAATGGCTTCTGGGCGACAACTTCCACACCTGTCAACATGGTGGCATCTTCCTTAATATATAAGGTACCAAGGTCGATGGGGGTCTCTTTTCCCAGTTCCACTGTCTGATGTAGGTCTTCCTTACCGATACTGCTAAACACGAAATCATAACGACCTTTTCCTTTCACTTCCTGAGAGAACTTACCATTCTCGTCAGTCAGGAACATAGTCACAGGTTTATCCTTCTTGTTGGCTTTGAATACACGAACAGTGGCAAAAGGTTCGCCCTCCTGAAGGGTAGCGTCTACCAATATGCCTGTTACAACTGTCTTCTGTGCCATCATGATAGTGGCGATGAGACTCAAAACGATTGTAGAAATGACTTTTTTCATAATGCTATATTTTTGTTTGTTTTTATTTCCGAGGGCAAAAGTAAGGTGAATAATAATACGCTCCAACTTACTTTCGACGAAATGCCCCCTGTCTTTCGACGAAATTCCTGAAAAGTTCATCATTCATGGGTCAAAGTTCATAGTTTTTTATTACCTTTGCAGTCCATGAACTTTACAACGACTATATTAAACTGGTTTTGTGATAACAGTCGTGCACTTCCTTGGAGGGAGACAAACGATCCCTATGCGATATGGCTGTCGGAGATTATCCTGCAGCAGACCCGTATCGAACAGGGATTACCGTATTGGCAGCGTTTCATGCAACGATGGCATACGATAGAGGAACTTGCTGCCGCCTCAGAAGATGAGGTGCTACGTGAATGGCAAGGACTGGGATATTATAGTAGAGCAAGGAATCTGCATACGGCTGCAAAACAGGTCGTGGAGATGGGTGGTTTTCCTCGTACCTTAGAAGGTATTAAACAACTCAAGGGTGTGGGCGACTATACCGCTGCTGCCATTGGGAGTATCGCCTTCAATCTTCCTGCCGCTGTCGTCGATGGGAATGTCTATCGGGTATTATCTCGCTATTATGGTATTGCTACACCTATCAATACCACGGAAGGTAAGAAAGAGTTTACGGCATTGGCACAAAGTCTGTTGCCGAAGAAGGAGGCATCCGCTTTCAATCAGGCGATGATGGACTTCGGTGCCATTCAATGTACCCCATTAAATCCCAACTGCCTGTCCTGTCCATTACAAGAAACCTGCATTGCCTTCCGCGAGAACAAAGTTACTGAACTGCCCGTCAAGCAAAAAACCTTGAAAATCAAAGAGCGTCATTTGACTTATATATATATAAGGTATCAAGGTGAGACTGCTATCCATCGTCGTGCTGCAGGGGATATCTGGCAAGGGCTTTATGAACCCTGGCTTACTGACGTTGTCCCATGTGGTGCTGTGTTACAGTACCGAAACCTCAAGCACGTCCTGACCCATCGCATCATTTTTGCCGATTTCTATTTGTGGGAACCAACAGAAAGGCCTTCGTTGCCTGATGATTATTTTTGGATTAAGGAAACGGATATTGATAACTATGCAGTTCCTCGTCTTATCGAACGATTCTTAGAATCACTCCCATCAAACCCATTAGACCCATTAAACCCATCAACCCTATGATTAATTTCGCCATCTTTGTGTCAGGAAACGGTACGAACTGTGAGAACCTGATTAAATACTTTAGTAGTTCTGAACGCTATCGTTGTGCGTTGGTCGTCAGTAACAAGCCGGAGGCTCTTGCCTTGGAACGTGCGGAATGCTTAGGTGTGGCAACAGCAGTGACTCCCAAGCCACAGTTGAATGATGCCGACTTTATGATGCCGTTGCTTCGTAAATACGACATACAATTTATTGTCTTAGCCGGTTTTCTGCCACTCATTCCCAACTTCCTTATCGATGCCTATCCTCGTCGTATCATCAATATCCACCCTGCCCTCTTGCCGAAATATGGTGGAAAGGGCATGTGGGGACATCATGTGCATGAGGCTGTAAAGGCTGCTGGAGAAACGGAGACAGGTATGACTGTGCATTATGTAACCCCTGTCTGTGATTCTGGTGAGATGATTGCGCAATACAAGGTGGCATTGTCTCCTGACGATACTGCTGAGGATATCGCAGCCAAGGAGCATCAGTTGGAGATGAAATATTATCCTCAAGTGGTGGAAAAGGTTCTCAACGAAACGTTTTAGTATGGCAGAGCATAACGATTTGGGGAAATGGGGCGAAGACCTTGCTGCCGACTATTTACAGCGTAAGGGCTATATGATTCTGGAACGTGACTGGAAAAGCGGTCATCGTGACTTGGATATTATCGCATTAGATGGTGATGTGGTGGTCTTTGTGGAGGTAAAGACACGACGCAACCGTCTTTTTGGCGATCCTGTCGATGCGGTAGGATATCAAAAGATTCGCAACCTTCAACAGGCTGCGAATCATTATGTGAAATATCGTTGTATCAATCGCGATATCCGTTTTGATATTGTCTGTATTACTGGCACCGCCGGTTCAGAAACGGATATCGAGCATATTGAGGACGCTTTCTAAACCGAGAGTCTATTTGCACTCTCCCTCGCCATAGATATATCCCTGCATACCACTGGTATAGTCGAAAATCTCTTCTGGACGGAAGAAACGGGCTAATTCAATGGCAGCATTTGACGTGGAGTCAGAAGCGTGAACAATGTTCTGTTGGTTGCTCACGGAGTAATCACCACGGATAGTACCAGGGGCAGCTTCACGACCATTGGTGACACCCGTCATGGTACGTACAACCTGGACAGCGTCAACACCAGAGATAGCGAGAGCTACGACAGGTGATGCTTGCATAGAGGCAGCCAGTGAGGGGAAGAAGGGACGGTCTACCAGATGAGCATAGTGCTCACGGAGTATCTCGTCACTGAGTTGCATCATCTTCATACCTGAGATACGAAGACCGCGACGCTCAAAACGGTTCAGTACTTCACCTATCAATTGGCGCTGTACACAACTGGGCTTTAATAATACGAGTGTTGTTTCCATATTTTTATTTTTTTATTCTTCTGCCTCAGGCTCTGCTGCCTTGAAACTCTCCAAGTCTTCTACACGGAAGGCCTTGATGTAGGCAGACTTTCCATAGACATCCTCTTCTGTCATGCGAACATAGACGTTAGCACTCTTCTCAAACAACTCGGGAGCCTTGGCAGCATCACGGATGATGAGCAGTGACATTACCAACTCAGCTGTCATGTCATAGAGACGACGAGCCAGGAAGTCCTGTGCGTCCTGATTCTCCAAAGCCTTCACGTTAGCGAGAGCCTCCTCATAGACAGGAATCAGTTTCTCCACACGAGCTTTGAGAGCAGCATTTGCCTCTGAAGGCAGAGCTGCCAGCATCTCCTTGATATTGTTCAGCATCGTGCCGTTGGTGATATAGCGGATAGCGGCGACAACCTGCAACTGCGTCGTACCCTCATAGATAGAGAAGATACGGGCATCGCGGAACAGACGCTGGCTCTTGTATTCCATGATGAAACCTGAACCACCGTGGATGCTGATAGCATCATAGGCATTCTGGTTGGCATACTCAGAGTTCATACCCTTAGCCAGTGGGGTGAAGGCATCAGCCAAGCGCTGGTACTTCTTCAACTCCTGCTTCTCCTCGGGCTCCAACTTACGATCACGCTCGATATCCTCTAAGCACTTATAAACATCCACATAGCAAGCAGTCTCATAAAGCAGTGAACGACCAGCGTCGAGTTTCGCCTTCATACGAGAGAGCATATCATAGACAGCGGGGAAGTTGATGATCTTATCACCAAACTGCTGACGCTCTTTAGCATATGCCAGACCCTCGTTGTAAGCCTCCTGCTCAACACCTACTGACTGTGCAGCGATACCCAGACGGGCACCGTTCATCAGGGCCATCACGTATTTAATCAATCCAAGACGGGTGCTACCGCAGAGTTCTGCCTTGGCATTCTTATAAGTCAACTCACAAGTGGGTGAGCCGTGGATACCGAGCTTATGCTCGATGTGACGCACATTCACACCGCCCTGGCGCTTGTCGTAGATGAACATGGACAGGCCACGTCCGTCCTTCGTACCTTCCTCAGAACGAGCCAGCACGAGGTGGATGTCTGAGTCACCGTTGGTGATGAAACGCTTCACACCATTCAGACGCCAGCAGTTCTCCTTCTCATCGAAGGTAGCCTTCAGCATCACACGCTGCAGGTCAGAACCAGCATCTGGCTCCGTGAGGTCCATACTCATACCTTCACCAGCACAAACACGGGGGATATACTTCTGGCGCTGCTCTTCGCTTCCGAACTCATACAGGGTATCGATACAACTCTGCAGACTCCAGATGTTCTGGAAACCGGCATCAGCAGCCGAAATCATCTCACTCAACATGGAGAACACAGCGTTAGGCAGGTTCAGACCGCCGTAACGGCGAGGCATACTTACACCCCACAGGCCAGCCTTGCGGGTGGCGTCGAGGTTCTCGTAAGTCTTAGAGGCATAGATCATACGGCCGTTCTCAAGGTGCGGACCTTCAAGGTCAACAGCCTCAGAATCAGCGAAACCCTTTTCTTTCAGCTCAACGATACGAGCCATCAGGGGGTGGTTCAAGTAGAACCCGATCTCAGGATGATCGCTATAATAGTTTGCCATTCTAATTTACAATTTGACAATTTACAATTTACTATTTGCTATTCTGCTTATAGTACTTAATTAACTTTGGTACAACTTCCTCAACAGTACCCGTGATGACATAATCAGCGATGCGGTTGATGGGAGCATCAGGGTCAGAGTTGACGCTGATGATGATACCAGAGTCCTGCATACCAGCGATGTGCTGAATCTGTCCAGAGATACCACAGGCGATGTACACCTTCGGATGAACGGTGACACCAGTCTGACCAATCTGACGGTCATGGTCGAGCCAGCCTGCATCCACTGCAGCACGTGAACCACCAACCTCACCATGCAGCACCTTGGCGAGTTGGAACAGCATGTCGAAGTTCTCCTTCGAACCCATACCGTAACCACCAGCCACCACGATGGGAGCACCCTTCAAGTTGTGCTTAGCAGCCTCTACATGGTGGTCGAGTACCTTCACGACGAAAGCTTCGGGGCTTACATACTTAGAAACCTCAGGATAAACAACCTCCTTCTTGCACTCACCCTCATAGATAGCCTTCTGCATCACACCACTACGAACAGTTGCCATCTGAGGACGATGGTCTGGGTTCACGATAGTAGCCACGATGTTACCACCAAAGGCTGGACGAATCTGATAGAGCAGGTTCTCATAGACCTTCTCATTCTTCTTATCCTCATAAGGACCAATCTCCAACTCGGTGCAGTCTGCCGTCAGACCAGAGGTCAGTGAAGAACTTACACGAGGACCGAGGTCACGACCAATCACAGTAGCACCCATCAGACAAATCTGCGGCTGCTCCTCTTTGAAGAGGTTCACGAGGATGTCAGTATGTGGTGCAGAAGTGTAAGGGAACAAATCCTTAGCGTCGAAGACAAACAGTTTATCGACACCATAAGGCAGGATCTGATCCTCTACTTTACCCTTAATGCCTGTGCCGGCAACAACAGCGTGGAGTTCCACTTTCAGTTCATTGGCGAGTTTGCGACCCTTGGTCAACAACTCCTGAGATACTTCCTGTACCAGAGTACCTTCTATTTCGCAATATACAAATACGTTGTTAGCCATATCTCTTAACCAATAATCTTTTCTTCCAACAATTCTTTGATCATTCCCTCGATATCAGCATCAGAAGCCGTCAAAGTCTTCGACTCCTTAGCCTGGAACACAATGTTCTTAATAGCCTTCACCTTTGTAGGTGAGCCACTCAGACCGCACTGGTTCACATCACCGTCTACATCGGCAACGCTCCACTGATTCAGTGTCAGATAGGGACGCTCCTCGTAGAGCTTATCATAGGGTGTACCCTCAGCAGGACGCTCCATCGGACAAGTAGCACGCTTGTACTTCATCACCAGCTTGGCATTCTGAGGACGACAGGGAGCAGCACTTCCATTAACGGTAATCACTACTGGCAACGGAGCCACAACAGTCTCCACACCACCGTCAATCACACGCTTGATAGTTGCCTTTCCATCCTTTACGCTCAGAACCTCCTCTGCATAAGTCACCTGATTCAGTCCTAACTTCTGAGCCACCTGCGGACCTACCTGCGCAGTATCACCATCGATAGCCTGACGACCACCAATCACGATGTCTACATCACCAATCTTCTTGATGGCAGTAGCCAATGCGTAAGAAGTAGCGAGGGTATCAGCACCTGCGAAGAGACGGTCAGTCAACAGCCAACCTGTATCAGCGCCACGATAAAGTCCCTGACGGATAATCTCACCTGCACGTGGAGGACCCATCGTGAGGATTCCTACTGTAGAGCCCGGATTCTGCTCCTTCAGACGAAGAGCCTGTTCCAAGGCATTCAAATCTTCTGGGTTGAAGATGGCAGGTAAGGCAGCACGGTTTACCGTTCCTTCGGCGGTCATAGCATCCTTACCTACATTACGGGTGTCTGGCACTTGCTTCGCCAGCACAACAATCTTTAAAGCCATAAAATATTATTATAATAATGTGTTACTTCGCGCACGATTTCTTTGAAATCGGCTGCAAAGGTACAAAAAAACGAACACATAGCCAAACAAATTGCACAAAAAGGGATAAAACGTGCACATTTCTTCCGTTTTGTGCAACATTCCTTTTGAAATATTTATGTCAAAAAGTCTTTCGGCATGTTTTTTTATCGGAACAGATACTGCGCGAACTCATGCAGTGATTTGCGCCATACCTGCCATTCATGGTCGCCCGGATAGGAATTGAATTTCACTTCAACACCACCCTCGCGCATCTTCTTCACGATGTTGCGCGTATATTCTATGCGTGGGTCCTGCTCGCCACAACTCACAAAGAACACGTCAAACTGCTGGTTGAACGTCTTGGTATCCGTTAGCATACCAGGCACCTCCTTCTCCAAATCGAAGTTTGAGGCACCCTGAATACCTCCGAACATACCCGTTGAGAACACACCTACGTTAGCAAACACCTCTGGGTCGCGCAGTCCAATATAGAACGATTGTCCACCACCCATCGAGAGACCACACATCGCACGACTCTTACGATCCTTCTTGACACGATAAGTCTTCTCTACAAACGGGATGATGTTGTCTATCATCTCCGAGCGGAACGCCTGCATACCCTGCCAACTATAACCACCACCAAAGCCACCATTGCGTGCATGCACATTGCTATTCGAACTGACTACAATCATCGGCACTGCCTTGCCAGCAGCTATCAAGTTGTCCATAATCTGTGCTGTACGTCCCTGTTCCATCCATCCGCGATGGTCCTCACCGCCTCCATGCTGGATATATACTACAGGATACGTCTCCTTACTCTCGTTATAACCAGCAGGCGTATAGACCAACAAGGGACGCCAAGCCTCATCCACCTTCGAATAGTAGTAGATGGTACGCACCTCACCATGAGGCACATCCTGTACCTCAAAGTCATTCATACCCTGTTCATGAATCTCGATAGCACTCGACCAACGGCTACATCCAAAGAATGTCTGACTGGCAGGATCAGCAGTTGACACACCATCCACTACCAGAAAATAATAATGGAAGCCTGGTACCTGCGGCTTTGTCGTCACAGTCCAAATACCATCTTCACCTTTCGTCATATCATACTTCGTACCACATAAGTCTATCTGCACCAATTGCGCCTGTGGTGCCTGTACACGGAACATCACACTATTGTCCTTCAACACACGTGGATACCCATTGTGATTAATATTAGTTACTGGAGAGTACGACCCTTCTGGCATCGGCTCCCGACTGAATCCCTGCGCTCCTACCTGTGTACAGCAAACGACCATCAACAGCATGGTCATCATCATCTTCGAAATTCTTTTCATCATCATATCGTTTCTTTCTATTCCGTTTGCGAAGATACAAAAAATCCCACATCTTTTTGCAGGTATGGGAATAATATTAAGAGAAATTATAGGTTCCATGATAATAGAAGCCAAAGGCTTCTGTTTATTTTTTCTGATTATTCTGACTATTCTGATTATTCTGATTATTCTGATTATTCTGACTATTACGATAATTCACCCTACTCTGAAACATCCGCTCTTTGATGCCACCTTCTGTTACGAATCGCTCCTGCATAGTTATCAGCAGTTTATGTAGCATATACATAGCCTGGTGAATCAGTGTAATACTGAGGTTAGCAATCTCTTCATCGTTCATCTTTTGGATATCCTTGCCATAGTTCTTCCTTATTTCTTCGCCTCGTGCATAATCTCGCATCTTCTCATATCTTGGATGAAGATTACCCCATTGCTGTAAGTTACGTACACGCAGATAGTCTTCATAGTCATCGAGCAATTCTTCCAGACTGGCTTTTGCCACATTGGTCAGTTTGATTTCCGTCTCACTCGAGGTAGCAGCAGCCTGATTGCCTTCTGCAATGTTCTGTTTACCGCTACGCGCTGCCTGTACCATTTGATCAATGGTGCGGTCTCCCTTCTGTAGAAAGCGCTGGGTAAAATAAAAGGTAATATCAAAAATCATCTCTGTAACCTGATATACTCTCAAATAGCGGTAATGCCCATGCTGTGGCAGAAAAGCGAAAGGAGATTTCTGATTACTCCGACTATTCTGAACACTCTGATTATTCCGAACATTCTGATTCTTCTGATTATCCATAATTGCTGATAATAATTTCGTTCATTTTGATAGTTGAATAGTTGATGTCGCTATTCGAAGTGCGAAGGTACAATAAAAATCTGAATCTAACAAACGCTATTCTACGACTCCGACGATTCTATCGAGCAACGCCCCTGTTTTTAATAAGATTAACAAAATAATCCCTCCTTCCAAGATAATAGAAGAAGGTGCCATTGTTTCAAGGTATTCAAACGACACTTTCGAGGAGTAAGTAGCCTTCTTACTTTCTTGCACGTACAGGCGCACGATCTTTCACCTACAGCTGCAAGGTCGTTCAGCCATAGGTGAAAGATGGTGCAACCCTAACTGAAACCCTTCTTTACCATGTATCTTTTGGATCGACTGACGTATCATCGTGCACATTAAATGTGTCGGAACCGGCAAGTAGCATCAATTTTTGTTGCAAGACTATCGCCTGTACAACAGGTTTCATATATTTCTTTTTCATTGTTGTTCTCTTATTTAATGATTACCTTCTTACCATTAATGATATATAGCCCATTAGTTGGATGAGTCACACGACGACCATTAAGGTCATACCACTCCCTTCCCTTTTGGGAGGGGCTGGGGGTAGGCTTTATTCCTGTCGTTTCATCATCTATCGCAATGGACAGACGGGAAGGAGCACCACTTGGCAATGAAGCAGTAGGTATTTGTAGATATGCCTTATAAGCAGGTATCGTTCCTGCATTGGCTGGATAGAAACCTATCTCATCTCCTACCTTGGTGAAAATATAATTAGTGTAATCACCACTGGTAGCACCAATCGCTGTTGCTGTTGTCACGCCTTTCAGCATATTGCTCTCATAGGGGTCAGGAGCCGATGCACATACTGTTGTATTGTAAAATGTTCCCACCTCAGCAGGTTTCAACAGCACACCTTGTCCTGCATTGATGGTTGTCACCTTCTGCAACGTCACTACGCCAGCGTCATAACTCTTCACAACGTATGCATCAATGCCTTCAGGCACGTCAAATGATTCCGTAACACAATAGGTCGTCCACTCACGATCAATCTTGATTTGGGGGTGAAGGGTGCCAGAAATAACGCCATCGGAAAGTAAACCCTGATAATATGAATATGCATAGGCAGGGTAATAGATATCGTCTGCACTAAAACTATCATAAGTATAACCATAACCATCAAATTCAGGACAACAATTATCAAATGTGGCAGAAGAAAGAATAGACGAGTCCCAACCTTCTGTTACAAATGCCTGGGCTTCTATGTACTTAACATTAGAGGGAAAGACTATTTCTGTTAAACCGGAACCCATAAATGCCTCAAATCCAATACGGGTTAAACTCTTAGGTAAAGTAATTGAGGTTAAATTAGTACACTGATAAAAAGCATTTGTTCCTATTGCGGTAATACCTTCAGGAATCGTTACAGAAGTGAGTGGGCATCCTGAGAAAAAATCAGAGTACTGCATTCCGTATTTAAACGAATCATTAGAGCCCCATTGTGTCATTGTATTAGGCAGTACGACAGAGGTTATCTTACAACAATTAAACGCACCTCCTGTCATATCAACAACTGTATATCCATTAGCCACAGATGGTATCGTCAATGGTCCCTCGTATGAAGTGTCTATTGCCCGTTCAGGATCATCTCCAGTATATACTATACAGGTTTTGTTTTCCTCACTTAGCACTTGAAATCTGATGGATACACCCTCTTCGGAATTCACATAGAAGATGTCTCCATCTGCGCTCCATGAAACTTGTGGCATCAATGCAAATGCCAATAAACTCACAAAGATTTTCTTCATAATTTGTTACTCCTTGATTAGTCCTGTCCTTCAGTCCCTTCCCAGACGTTATTATTGGAAAACATGCAGCGACGTGACATCATTGCACCAAAAGCGTGGAACCCTTACCGTTACCCGTTCCACATCTTGAGGTCTTCGAACTTACCCGTCGTAACGAAACGAGCAACGCAGACCCCACGCCGTATGTATATATGCTAATCCACCTTATATAAAGAATAAGGCATAACATGGACTTGATATTACATACCCATGAGCATCTACCGTTGCATGGTTTTTATTACGACTTGAAGTGTTCGAAGTTTCAAGATGTCAAAACCAAGCGTCAGCAAACGCTTTTAACCATTATGTCTGCCCTCTACCAGCCGCCACTTTACAGTGACTTCGGCGTGAGAACACTGCAAAGATACGCATAAGTGAGCAAAAAGCAAAGAAAAAAGTACATTTTTCTTTCTTTTTCGAACGAAAGTATCTTAAAAACTTGTTTTAAAGATAAAGATTATTTCTTATAGTTGCAAGTTTTTCAAAAGAAATTTCGCATTCAAGATCTCCTGGCTGACGTTTTAGACGGTTACATGGTTACAATTGTAACCATTTCTCAAGTTTGTACAAAAAGTTTGCGAAGTTTGAACGCTCCAAACGGGGTGAATGTAACGTTCAAACGGGTCGTTTGTAAGCCACAAACACCTTGAAAAGACATTGTTTTCTGAAAGAAAATAAGGAAATGTTTGGTAGTTTCAGAAATAATACTTATCTTTGCAGTGTCAGAATGTCGTCAGAGGGCGCGAAACATTTGCTTTCATAGCAGAATTCAAGCTGGACCTTTCTGACCGTTTTACGAGGACATAGCCCACAAGGTTATGTCCTCAGTTTTTCTATCACCTCGTTAATAAGTTGTTTGATAGATTCTTTGTCTGGAGCAGCAAAGGTATTTGACTTGATCACAACGGCTTTACTATTATGTACTACGTAACATTCATCAAGGGCTCCTTGAGTAAAATCATCATGTCGACCGAAGAGACCTGAAACTATTTTCTTAGTCTTCAAAATACTCTCAGACATATGCATGTCAAAATCAAGCACCACCACTTGACAACCCTGTTGTTTCGCCTTACGAAAGGCTGACTTAATGCCATTCTCGCTTTCCACACCCTTTCTGTCACCCAATTTTCCATTTATAGTGTACTCTGGATTCTTGTGACCTATAGTTAGCAAATGTTCATTTATACGTATGAACATATCGGCAAAACAATTAAGTAACACTCGTGCTACACGGATATTATCATCCAATTCCGTTGGGTCAGCCTTATAACTAATCAACAATCGCTTTCCAAAAAGCTTGTCTTCATAAAAATGCTTATCACTATTCATAATAGTTGATAATTTTGATTATTAACCTAATTTCATGCAACACCTACCCTCCTACCCTAATACGCTTGAAATGCCGATAAATAAAGGGATTGGGAGTAGGTACCTGTTTGGCAAACACCTACCTAACAGGTACCCTATCGCCACCAAGTCTTTTTGCATATACATCCATTTCACTTTTGGATATTTATACCCCCATTTTACTCCAGTATCTCCGATGCTTCATTCTAAAGCCTGTTTAGGGGGTATTCCAGTATCTCCGATGGGGGTATAGGAGGCTTTAGAAACAACGTTAGAAGGCTTTGGAACAAGTGATAGAAGGCTGTAGTTCCAGGCATAGGTGGCTGCAACGCCAATAACGATGCATAATTATTGATGATACCATTTTTGTAACTAGGTAGGTGTTTTTCACAAAATCTTTTATGGAATTCTTTGGTGGTTTGCTCACTTTTTTGTACTTTCGCAAACGGTTATGATTGACAGAGCGACGATAGACAAAATCATGGATGCCGTAAACATCGTGGATGTGGTTGGCGAGTTCGTTAACCTGCGCAAGGCGGGGGTTAACTACAAGGGATTGTGCCCTTTCCATGATGACAAGACACCATCGTTCATGGTATCACCATCGAAGCAGATATGTCATTGTTTTGCATGTGGCGAGGGTGGCAATGCTGTCAATTTCCTCATGAAACACGAGCAAATCACTTATCCTGAGGCGTTGCGTTGGTTGGCGAAGAAATACAATATCGAGATTCAGGAGCGCGAACTCACTGACGAGGAGAAGAAGGAGCAGAGCGATCGTGAGTCGATGTTTATCGTCAACGAATGGGCGTGTCAGTATTTCCATGAGATACTGAACAACGACGTGGACGGACAAGCCATCGGAAAACAGTATTTCCGCAGTCGTGGCATTCGCGATGATATCATCAAGAAGTTCCTGTTGGGCTTTGCACTTACCAAGCGTGATGCCCTTGTCAACGAGGCGCATCGCAAAGGCTATAAAGATGAGTTTTTAATCAAGACAGGCTTGTGTTATGAGAGGAACGAGGAGCGAGGAACGAGGAGCGAGAAGAGTTCTCTTATCGACCGCTTTGCTGGTCGTGCCATCTTCCCTTGGTTGAATGTCAGTGGTAAGGTGGTGGCGTTTGGCGGTCGTAAGTTAGATGCAGCAACAAAAGGTGTGCAACAGAAATATGTCAATTCGCCCGACTCGGAAATCTATCATAAGGAGCGCGAACTCTATGGTATCTATCAGGCGAAGAAAGCCATTGTCAAAGAGGACTGCGTCTATATGGTGGAAGGCTATACGGATGTCATTGCCTTGCACCAGTGCGGATTGGAGAATGTGGTGGCAAACTCTGGCACAGCACTCTCTGTCTATCAGATACGTCTGCTGCGTCGCTTCACACAAAATATCGTATTACTCTATGATGGTGACGAGGCTGGAATCCATGCTGCCATGCGTGGTACGGATATGTTATTGCAGGAAGGCATGAACGTCAAAGTGCTGCTATTGCCTGATGGTGACGACCCCGACTCCTTTTCACGCAAGCATACTGCCACAGAATTCAAGCAATATATCGAGGACCATCAGACGGACTTCATTCAGTTTAAGACCGATCTATTGCTGAAGGGAGTCAAAGACCCCATCAAACGCGCTGAGGCGATTAACTCGATTGTGCGCAGCGTGAGTGTCATCCCCGACTCTATCGTGCGTTCCGCCTATATCACTGATTGCTCACGTCGACTGGAAGTTGACGAGCGAACGCTTATCTCGCAGACAAATAAGTATATCGCTGGCGACAAGGAGGAACAGCGCAAAGAGGCGGAGCGTGAAGAACAACGAAAGGGATCCTCGCCAGAATCGCAGGAACCGATTGGTCTGCATACACCTCAAGAACAGACAGCAGAAGTGGAACGTATGCTCATCCAACAAATCATCCGTCATGGCGACGAGGTTATCATGGAAGGACTGGAAACGCAGGATGGCGATATCATCAATATGAACGTCGCACAATATGTCGACTATGAGCTCGCTGAGGACCAGTTGTCGTTTGGAAACGACTTGTATAATCGTATCCTCCATGAGGCTGTAGAGCATTCTGTTGAGGAAGGTTTCAAGGCAGAGAGCTATTTCACACAGCATCCAGACATTGAAGTCAGTCAGTTTGCCACCCGTCTTGCCGTTGATGACTACCAGTTAGGAAAAGGTTTCGAAATGAAACATACAGAACAGGGACTCCGTCAGCGTATAGAACACCTGATGCTCGACTTCCGCTATATCATTGTGAGTGAACGACTGAAGGAAATCAATCGTGAGTTGAAGACGAATCCGAAAAAGGAGCGTATGAAGGAATTAGTGGACGAGTTCATCGAAACGAATAAGTTGTATCAGGAACTGGGACGACAATTAGGACGTTAGCGTCATGCAGTCACTACTATATATAATAGGTGTAACCATCATGTGGATCGCCATCGCTATGGGTGTCATCCACGTGGTGATGGACAACCGACAGCCTGCCAAGACAATGGCATGGGCGTTGGTGATATTGTTTGTACCTGTTGTCGGACTGGTATTCTATCTCTTCTTCGGAGTAAACCATCGCAAAGAACGACTCGTCAGTCAGCGTTCCCTCGACCAACTGACGAAACGCTCGATGCTGGAATTCGTAGAACAGGAGAACCTACGCGTGCCTGAGCGACACAAGCAACTGGTCGACCTCTTTGTCAACCAGTCGTTCTCTCTGCCTTTCAAGGATAATCAGATAGATATCATGACGGACGGCTATGCGTTCTTCCCTGAGTTGCTGAAAGATATCGCCCAGGCAAAACATCATATCCACATCGACATGTATATCATCGAAGATGATGCCTTGGGCTATTTGATAACGGATGCATTGATAGACAAGGCGCGACAGGGTGTACTTGTGCGTGTCATCTATGACGATGTGGGCTGTTGGAAAGTGAGTCATCGCTTCTTTGAGAGGATGCGTGAAGAAGGGATTGAAGTGGCAGCCTACCTACCTGTACGCTTCCCCTCGTTTACAAGTAAGGTCAATTATCGCAACCACCGCAAATTGATTATCATTGATGGCAAAGTGGGATATATCGGAGGTATGAATATCGCCATCCGTTATGTGAAAGGAACAGGAGAACAACCTTGGCGCGACACTATGCTACGCATAACAGGAGGAGCTGTCTATGCCCTCCAACGTGCCTTCCTCGTTGACTGGTATTTTGTAGATCGTACCCTTATCTCCGATCGTATCTACTATCCCCAAATATCGACGATGAGCGATGAACTATTAACTAACAATTGTCTTGTACAAGTTGTTACCAGTGGTCCTACGAATCCCTATCCTGAAATCATGCAGGGCTTTGTACGTGTCATTCTGGCGGCACGACGTTATATCTATATTGAAACCCCCTATTTCCTGCCAAACGAACCCGTGCTCTTTGCTTTAAAAACAGCAGCAATGGCAGGTGTCGATGTGCGCATCCTCTGTCCTCGCCGCTCTGATGCCCGTTTCGTGGAGTGGGCTTCGCGTTCCTATCTGCGTGAGGCTTACGAGGCAGGCGTACAGGTATATCTCTATGAAACAGGATTCCTACACTCTAAGATGATGGTGTGTGACGACTCGCTGACGACTTGCGGTTCTACCAATGTAGACTTCCGCTCCTTCGAAAATAATTTCGAGGCGAATGCGTTTATCTACGATGAAGGAACAGCCTTACGCATGAAGAATATCTTCCTGAAGGATCAGGAACAATCTGTCCTATTGGGTGACATACCTGATAGGATTCATCCGAAGTTCACAAAACGCTTGTGGGAGAGTCTTACTCGGCTGATGTCGCCGTTGCTTTGAACAGTGAGAAGTTCACACTGCCATACGAGCGGTGTTCCACAAAATGGGGATGCTGCGAGAAATCATAATCCTTACCATGTTCAAAGACGAAGATGCCATCTTCTTTCAATAGGTTTTTCTCGAAAATAAGGTCTGGAATAGTTGGCAATTCCTTCAGTGCGTATGGCGGATCGGCAAAGATGAAATCAAACTGCTGTTTACATGATTTGATGAAACGGAAGACATCGCCACGAATGGGAATGACTGTTGATTCTTGTCCTTTGTCCTTTATCAACTTATTCAGGCATTCCTGTATAAAGCGATGATGGTCACGATCCAACTCAACGCTGATGACCTGACTGCAGCCACGAGAGAGAAGTTCTAATGTAATACTTCCTGTTCCAGAGAAGAGATCGAGTGCCGTAGCGTCTTCGAAATCGATATAACCATTAAGTACATTGAAGATATTCTCCTTGGCAAAATCCGTTGTCGGACGTGCCTTGAAGGAACGTGGTATTTCGAAATGCCTTCCCTTGTATTTACCTGTGATAATCCTCATCGTCCCTTTACGAATAGTGTCATGAGGTCGTAAGGCATTCCATCTATCTGGGTGACGGAAGAACGGTTGAAATCGCCCACAGGGTTGATGGTATAGACACGTTTGATATATTTCTGCAACTCTTCCATCAGCCATTCCTGTTCTGGTATGTCTCCTACGAGATGTATCTCGTCATGCTCTGCCTGCAATCCCAACTGTTTCCAAACATAGAGCAAGTAATACAGGGAATCATGGGCATCGCGGGCATCAAAAGTATTACAGAACTTGAAACGATTTTGTCCGTAACTGAAGATATTCAGATGGCGGTCGTGGAAATAGCCATAGAGTTTTGCCCTCACACCCATATAACTGCGCTGATGCAGATGACGCCATACAGGAGCAACAGTGGCAATAAGGCGTGGCGACTCAAAATGGTCGTCCAATACCAGTTTGATGTCACGATTGATACTGAAGATCGCAACACTATTCAAGTCCGGCAATACCGTATTAACAATCTCATCCTGCTCGTGTCCCTGATAGGAATGAAGATAAAGTGTCCGCTGGTCTTTCTCCTGAAACTCCTCTATAGGCACCATCAATATAGGAGTGTCAACCATCACCAGCACATGAGAATAGGTCTGTTGCAAGATAGGTTGTGTGCGGAAAGCCTCCCTAAGATTGGCAGCCATAGAGATACCGCTATTGAGCGAATAAGGCTCAAAGGTAAACTGTCCATTATCCTCACTGACGGTAGCAAACGAGAGGCTGTTACGACTCATGCGGATGACAAGTCGCTGACGATGATCGATGTTGTTGTTTTCCTGCATGGGCGATACTTAATGTTGGATGATACTCATGACACAGAGGACGGCAAGGATACCAGCCACTACGAGAAGTATCATGTTGACAATACGGTTGTTTATCTTCATTTCGCCTGCAAAATTACGAAATAATTTTCAATTTTCAATTTTCAATTTTCAATTTTCTTCGTACCTTTGCATAGAAATATGATTACTGACGAACTTAAATACCGCATCCGTTCAGTCTTCGGACACGTTCCTACAGAAGAGCAGGAACATGCAATAGATGTCTTTGCGATGTTCATGACAGACCACCATGAGCATGCCGTAATGGTAATGCGAGGCTCGGCAGGAACAGGTAAGACCACCCTTGCTGCCGCTATCGTCAGGGCGATGCAGTCGCTCCAACAGAAAATCATATTACTGGCACCAACAGGACGTGCCGCCAAGGTCTTCTCACTATATTCCAATCATCCTGCTTATACCATCCATCGGCGTATCTATCGACAGAAATCGTTGGAGGGTGCCTTTGAGTTGAACTATAATATGGCACAGGATACGTTGTTTATCGTCGATGAGGCTTCGATGATTGCCAATGCATCCAACTATAATGATACGCCTTTTGCCAACGGACAATTGCTCGATGACCTCATCCAGTTTGTGTATAATGGACGTAATTGTCGTATGTTACTGATCGGCGACCGTGCCCAGTTACCTCCTGTCGGTGAAGAAGAGAGTCCTGCCCTGATGTCAGAAGTATTGCGTTCTTATGGATTGCATGTCCATGAGTGTGACCTTAACGAAGTGCTTCGCCAAAGTCAGGAGTCAGGCATCTTGTATAATGCCACGAGGATAAGGAGCCTCACCCCCAGTCCCTCTCAGGGGAGTCTCCAATTACCTCAGATTCGTTTTGCAGGTTTTTCCGATATCAAGATAGTGACGGGCGACGAGTTAATTGAATCGCTTTCAGGTAGTTATTCGAAGGTAGGCATCGATGAAACGATGGTTATTACTCGTAGCAATAAACGGGCGAACATCTATAATCAAGGCATTCGTAACATGGTACTTGGACGGGAAGATGAGATTACCACAGGTGACCAGTTGATGATTGTGAAGAATAATTATTATTGGCCATTAGCTAACAACCAAGAACCAACAGCCAACAGCCAATTAGAGTTCATTGCCAATGGCGACCATGCTGTGGTGCATCGTGTCAGAAACATCCATGAACAGTATGGTTTCCGATTTGCCGAGGTAACGATGTCTTTCCCAGACTATGACGATTACGAGTTGACGGCCATGGTCATCCTTGACACACTGACCTCGGAAGCACCTGCCCTGACGCGTGAGCAACAGGAACAGTTATATAATATGGTGATGGAAGACTATGCGGACATCCCCTATAAGCGTGATCGTCTGAAAAAAATAAGGGAAGACAAATACTATAACGCCCTGCAGATTAAGTTCGCCTATGCCGCCACTTGTCATAAGGCACAGGGTGGACAGTGGGAACATGTCTATATTGATCAGGGCTATATGACGGATGATATGCTCACCAATGACTATATCCACTGGCTCTATACCGCCTTCACACGAGCCACAAGACAACTCTTTCTCGTCAATTGGTCGAAGAGGCAGACAGAAGAGGAAGAATAAGAAAAAAAGGTGACCGTTAATCGCGATCACCTTTTTCCTTCGTCCAGAAATCTACCAATTGTATCTCGAAGATAAGGGTACTATATCCTGGAATATTTCCATCTGATGAACCTGACGTACCATATCCCAACTGATAGGGAATGGTGACACGCCAATGGTCGCCACGATGCATATTCATCAAAGCTGTGGCAAAACCAATACAGGTGCTTTTGACTGTCATACCAGCAGGAACGGCAGTGTCCTCATCGAAAGGCTCTAAGTAACTCTTGTCAAACTGATAGCCTTTCGTATAAGTGGTAGAGGGTAACAGATGACCTACATAGTGAACCAACACGGAATCTGTTAAGTAAGGAGTGAGATTACCTTCCTTACCTTCCTCTATGACTTCAACCAACACATAATCGGTATGTGCAGCAACAACACCCTCTGCCAGCGAGAATTTCTCAAGAGAGAAATTATATTCATGAGCCAAGAAGGCTGTCTCGAAATAGTTCTCGTTCTTGTTTTTCCAGTCAGGATACTCTTCTGGAGTATCATCTTTCTCACTGCAGGAAACGAATAAAAGTAAAAGGGTAAAAAGGTAAAAAGGTAAAAGTTTTACCCATCCCTTTACAATTATTTTGATATCATTCATTTTTTTCTTCTTTACTTTCTTACTTTTTTACCTTTCATTACTGAAGCTTTTTCAGTAATGAGGCGATACTTACCTTATCCTCAATGATAGCAGCAAGGTCGGAGATATTCACACGCTCTTGCTCCATCGTGTCACGGAAACGGAGCGTTACCTTGCCATCGTTCAAAGAATCGTGGTCGACAGTGACGCAGTAAGGAGTACCGATGGCATCCTGACGACGATAACGTTTACCGATAGAGTCTTTTTCATCATACTGGCAATTGAAGTGGAACTTCAGGTCGTTGATGATTTCACGTGCCTTCTCGGGCAGTCCGTCTTTCTTCACCAACGGCATCACAGCGAGTTTTACTGGTGCCAAAGCAGCTGGCAACTTCAAGACAACACGCGTCTCGCCATTCTCCAACTGCTCCTCGCAGAACGAATGACACATGATAGAGAGGAACATACGGTCGACACCAATAGAAGTCTCAATGACGAACGGGGTGTAACTCTCGTTGGTCTGCGGATCAAAGTATTTGATGCTCTTACCAGAGTATTTCTCATGCTGGGAGAGGTCGAAGTTGGTACGAGAGTGAATCCCCTCTACCTCCTTGAAACCAAACGGCATCTTAAACTCAATATCCGTAGCGGCATTAGCATAGTGTGCCAGTTTATCGTGGTCGTGGAAACGATAGTTCTCTGCGCCAAAACCTAAAGCCTGATGCCAAGCCATACGTGTCTGTTTCCATTTGGGGAACCATTCGAGTTCAGTACCAGGGGCTACGAAGAACTGCATCTCCATCTGTTCGAACTCACGCATACGGAAGATAAACTGACGGGCAACAATCTCATTACGGAACGCTTTACCAATCTGGGCGATACCGAAAGGTATCTTCATACGTCCTGTCTTCTGCACATTCAGATAGTTCACGAAGATACCCTGAGCCGTTTCAGGACGCAGGTACACCTTCATAGAACCATCGGCAGAGGCACCCATCTCCGTAGAGAACATCAGATTGAACTGACGAACGTCTGTCCAGTTACGTGTACCACTGATAGGACATACAATCTCCTCGTCAAGAATAATCTGCTTCAACTCCTCCAAATCAGGTCCTTGCATGGCAGCAGCATAGCGAGCATGAAGATTATCGCGTTTCTCCTTCGTTTCCTTTACACGCTCGCTGGTCTCCATATATTTCGCCTCATCGAAAGCATCACCGAAACGCTTACGTGCCTTCTCCACCTCTTTCTGAATCTTCTCGTCATACTTGGCAATCTGATCCTCGATGAGCACATCAGCACGATAACGCTTCTTCGAATCACGGTTGTCAATAAGGGGGTCATTGAAAGCATCCACGTGACCTGAAGCCTTCCATATCGTGGGGTGCATGAAGATGGCAGAATCGATGCCCACGATATTCTCGTGCAGCAATACCATCGACTTCCACCAGTATTCTTTGATATTATTCTTCAACTCAACACCATTCTGACCATAGTCATAAACAGCGCCTAATCCATCGTAGATATCACTGCTTGGAAACACAAAGCCATACTCCTTACAGTGACTCACGATTTTCTTAAAAACATCTTCTTGTGCCATAAAAATTCTTGATCATTTGCAAATTCGGGGGCAAAGGTACAAAATATTTCCCGAATTAATTGCATAATTTAGAAATTATTAGTACCTTCGCAACCGCAGACAAGAATGTCAGGGGCGTAGCCCAGTTGGTTTAGAGCGCTGCAGTCACATTGCAGAGGTCATCGGTTCGAGCCCGATCGTCCCTACTTTTCAAAGTCTGTTCTTCCTATTACTATATAACCCAGCATTCATGGACGACGATATCAAAGATATTTCAGAAAATTCAGAAAACTCGGAAAACTCAGAATACTCAGAAAGTTCAGACTTCTTGGAGAGTTCTGAACCTGAGACCCATTCAGACTATCAACCTGTAAGCCGTTTCGATGCGGCAGCAGTACACCATCTTGCCGGCATGTATCAGAACTGGTTTCTGGATTATGCCAGTTATACTATTCTTGATCGTGCTGTTCCCCATATCGCAGACGGACTGAAGCCTGTTCAGCGACGTATCCTGCATTCCATGAAACGCATGGATGACGGACGTTTCAATAAAGTGGCAAACATCGTAGGTCACACCATGCAGTTTCATCCTCATGGTGATGCTTCTATCGGTGATGCATTGGTTCAGTTAGGACAGAAGGACTTATTGATAGATACACAGGGTAACTGGGGTAATATCCTGACAGGCAACAAAGCGGCAGCGCCCCGATATATCGAGGCACGTCTGTCGAAATTTGCCATTGAAACGGTTTTCAACCCCAAAACTACTGAATGGAAGATGTCATACGATGGTCGTAACAAGGAGCCCATCACGCTGCCTGTGAAATTCCCGTTGTTGCTGGCACAAGGTGCTGAGGGTATTGCCGTTGGACTCTCCACTAAGATTCTCCCGCATAACTTCTCAGAGATCTGCGATGCAGCTGTATCCTATCTGCATGAAGAGGACTTCCATCTGTATCCCGACTTCCCCACAGGAGGCTCTATTGATGTATCAAAGTACAATGACGGACAGCGTGGCGGTGTCATTAAGGTACGTGCCAAGATAGAGAAACTGGACCAAAAGACGCTCGTTATCCGTGAGATACCTTTCTCCAAAACGACAGAGAGTCTGATAGATTCTATCTTGAAGGCAGTAGAGAAAGGAAAGATCAAGGCACGCCATGTAGAAGACCTGACGGCGGCAAAGGTGGAGATACAGGTTCAACTTGCCCCTGGTGTGTCTTCCGACAAGACACTGGATGCACTCTATGCGTTCTCTGATTGTGAGATTAATATCTCTCCTAACTGCTGTGTCATCGAAGACAATAAGCCACAGTTCCTCACTATCTCGGATGTGCTACGCCATAGTGTAGACCGCACAAAAGACCTCATCCGCCAAGAATTGGAAATCCGAAAGAATGAACTCCTGGAGCAATTGCATTTCTATTCTTTAGAGAAAATTTTCATCGAGGAACGTATCTATAAGGATAAGAAATTTGAGAATGCTCCGACAGTGGATGCTGTCTGTGAACATATCGACGAACGTCTGACTCCCTATTATCCGCAAATGATTCGGGAGGTCACCAAAGACGATATCCTGAAACTGCTGGAAATCAAGATGCAGCGCATCCTGAAATTCAACAAGGACAAGGCGGATGAGTTGATGGCTCGCATCAAAGCGGAGATTGAAGAGATAGACCGTGACCTGAATAACCTCGTGGAAGTCACCGCCAACTGGTTCTTGTACCTGAAAGATAAATACGGCAAAGACCATCCGCGTCTGACAGAAATCCGCAACTTCAATGACGGCTTTATCGGTACTGGACTGAAGAAAGACGAGTTCGTCTGCAACTGCTCGGATATCGACGATATTATTATCTTCTATAAAGACGGTAAGTTTAAGGTCGTCCGTGTGGCAGAGAAACTGTTTGTCGGCAAAAATGTACTATGGTTGGGAGTCTTTAAGAAGAACGACCAGCGTACTATCTATAATGTAGTGTATCGCGACGGCAAGAAAGGCACTTACTTTATCAAGCGATTCAACGTGCCAAATATCATTCGTGACCGTGAATATGATATAACAGCAGGTACACCTGGCTCAAAAGTGATTTACTTCACAGCGAATCCTAACGGAGAAGCAGAGATCATCAAGGTAACGCTCGATCCTGCTCCGAAACTCAAAAAGGTCATCTTTGACAAGGATTTCTCTGAGGTAGGTATCAAAGGACGTGGTGCCAAGGGTATTATTCTGACGAAATACCAGATACACCGTATTGGCTTGAAGAAAGCTGGACACTCTACCTTAGGTGGAAGAATGGTATGGTATGATCCCGATGTCAACCGTCTGAACTATGATGAACATGGACGACTGTTAGGAGAATTCAGTGACACAGACCAGATCTTAGTCATCTTGAAGAACGGAGACTATTATCTGACAAACTTCGAGGTCAACAACCATTTCGAGGGATGCAGACAACCAAGGCTATCCGTATGTCAAGCGTTTCCAGATGGAGGCATCCAAGAGGAAACAGAATTACTTAGGAGAGAATCCCAACTCCCAGCAAATTCTATTGACAGACCAGGTATATCCTCGCATTCAAGTGACTTACGGAGGTACCGACGAGTTCCGAGGCACAGAGGAATTCGACGTAGAACAGTTTATTGCTGTGAAAGGCTACAAGGCTAAGGGTAAGCGACTGACGACTTATCAGATAGAAAGTATCGTCGAACTCGAGCCGACAAGATTCCCAGAACCGGAACCTGAGCTGGAACCAGAAACTCCAGAGATCTCTGAGAACTCCGAGAACTCAGAAAATTCAGAAAACTCCGAAAACTCCGAAAACTCAGAACCCTCCGAAAACTCAGAACCCTCCGAAAACTCAGAAGCCCCCCAACCCCCCAATGAGCAACCGTCTCTTTTCTCGGATGAAGACTTCTAATAAATATAGGCTTTTGGCTTTTAGCTTTTGGCTTTTGGCAATAAACACACCTGCCAATAGCCAAGAGCTAACAGCTAACAACCAGAAAGTCATTACCAGCAGCAGAATGATTGGTATTGGTGGCTCTAATATATTAGACACCTACCTCTCTGCAGAACAGTTCAAAGGATTCGGTCTCAGTTTTCTTGCTACAGTAGAACGTCATCGTCCCAACAAACGTTGGAGTACTTTGATGGAACATGAGGCTAACCTCTCTTTTGTCCATGACCGTGCCAACTCGAAGAAAGAATTGGAGGGTGCTTATAATTTCTATTGGGGAAAACTCTATCGCTGGCAGTTTTTCGATGATCACCTGACATTACAGGCTGGCGGTGTCGTCAATGCTACACTGGGATTTATCTACAATACATCCAATTCTAACAATCCTGCTCAGGCTCGTGCCCATCTGAATATCATGCCGACAGGTGTCGCCTCTTATCGCTTTACGCTATTCAGCAAACCAATAATGGCTCGTTATGAGTTGAATCTCCCATTGGTGGGAATCATGTTCTCTCCGAATTACGGACAGTCATACTATGAGATATTCTCACGTGGCAATTATGACCATAACATCATACTGACCTCTTTTGGCAATGCCCCAGAATGGCGACAGATGCTTACCATCGATGCTAATATCACAGGAAAGTGGACGTTACGGATCGGTTATCTGGGTAATTACCAGCAGTATAAGGTCAACCAACTCAAACAGCATGTGTACACACACCGCTTCCTGATTGGTTTCACCAAACGCTTCTCTATTGTAAATGTAAAAATGAGATAATGTAAAAATGAAAAAAAAGCTTTCTTTATTTTTTAAATTCTTTAATTTTTACATTGCCGCCATACTGATGGCGGCCTGCATCTCCGAGGATGAGCGCCCTGATACACCAGCAGGTAATTTCGAAGCATTGTGGCAGATTATCGATGAGCATTATTGCTTCTTTGCCTATAAACAACATGAGTACGGGCTCGACTGGCAAGAGGTTTATAATAAATATAAGGTACGCGTGAATGAGAAGATGACAGAGGTACAACTCTTTGAAGTTCTCTGTGACATGCTTGCCGAACTGCGCGACGGACACGTTAACCTCTCTACGAGTTATGACTACGGACGCTATTGGACGTGGCAGGAGGCTTATCCCAAGAATTTCAGCGACAGCCTGTCACGTATCTATATGGGAACAGACTATAAGATTGCCAGTGGAATGAAATACAGGGTATTGGACGATAATATCGGCTATATCCGCTATGAATCTTGTCAAGATCCTATCGGTGAGGGTAATCTGGACGATGTCCTCGCTTATTTCGCCCTTTGTCGGGGTATCATTATTGACATCCGTAACAATGGCGGAGGCGACTTGACGAACGCAGAGAAACTGGCTGCCCGCTTTGTCCATGAGAAAACACTGGTGGGTTATATGCAGCATAAGACAGGAAAGGGACATGATGACTTCAGCGACATGGAGGCACAATACTTAGAACCGTCAAGTAATATCCGTTGGTATAAACCTGTTTGTGTGCTGACCAACCGTTCCGTATTCAGTGCCGCCAACGAGTTTACCTCCATGATGCATGCATTACCCAATGTCAAGATTGTGGGCGACAAAACAGGTGGTGGTTCTGGAATGCCTATGAGTAGTAGTCTGCCTAATGGATGGAGCGTCCGTTACTCTGCCTGTCCGATGTACGACAAAGACAAGCAGCAAACGGAGTTTGGCATTGAACCAGACTATAACGTGCAACTGACTGATGAGGATACCATGAAAGGAATCGATACGATTATCGAAGCGGCAAGGAAACTTTTAGTTGAATAATTTGGTCTTTTCTTTTTTTTGTTGTAATTTTGCATCCGCAAACGACAGAAGCGTCTTAGTAAGGAAGCGCCTGTGGCGGAATTGGTAGACGCGCTAGACTTAGGATCTAGTGTTTCGCGACGTGCAGGTTCGAGTCCTGTCAGGCGCACGAAGGAATTTAAGAGTTGTCGGCATAGCTCAGTTGGTTAGAGTATCACCTTGACATGGTGGGGGTCCTTGGTCCGAATCCAAGTGTCGACACAATAAAAGGAGCAGCCTTAAGAGGTTGCTCCTTTTTATATGTACAAGCAATATGCTTATTTTACGCTACCTACCTTAACTAAGTATTGACTTTCAGTCGATACCTTGCTACACTCGGACTTGCTCATGCAAAGCATGGCAAGTCTCTCGTTTGCACCAGGTATTCTCCTATCTGAACAGCATTCAGGGCAGCACCCTTACGAATCTGGTCACCAGAGAGCCAGAAGGTAAGACCATTCTCATCAGAGAGGTCCTTGCGCACACGTCCTACATAGACATCATCCTTACCAGCAGTCTCCAATGGCATCGGATAAACGAGGTTGGCTGGATCGTCAACGAGTGTACAACCAGGAGCGGCAGCAATCGCCTTCTGTGCCTCCTCGACACTGATAGGACGCTCTGTCTCAATCCAAACACTCTCTGAATGACTACGCAGTGATGATACACGGACACACATCGCAGAGCACTTGGCATCAGTATGCATGATCTTTCGTGTCTCGTTATACATCTTCATCTCCTCCTTCGTATAACCGTTAGGCTGGAAGACGTCAATCTGCGGAATGACATTATAAGCCAACTGATGAGGGAATTTCTTGATGGTCTTCACCTCACCTGTCTCTACAATCTCCTTATACTGCTGCTGTAATTCTGCCATAGCGACAGCACCGGCACCAGAAGCACTCTGATAAGAAGACACATGGATGCGCTTGATATGACTCAGTTGCTCCAGCGGTTGTAATACCACCACCATCATGATGGTCGTACAGTTCGGGTTGGCAATGATACCACGCGGACGCTTCAACGCATCCTCTGCATTACATTCAGGTACTACCAAGGGCACATCGTCATCCATACGGAAGGCTGAACTATTATCTATCATCACACAACCATATTTGGTGATGGTCTCGGCAAACTCCTTCGACGTACCTGCACCTGCAGAGGTAAAGGCGATGTCGATATCCTTGAAGTCATCGTTATGCTGAAGCAGTTTTACTGTTAGTTCCTTACCACGGAAAGTATAGGTTCTGCCAGCGCTACGCTCTGAGCCGAACAACACCAATTCATCCATGGGGAAATTTCTCTGGTCGAGGATTCTCAAGAACTCCTGACCTACGGCACCTGAGGCACCTACTATTGCAACTTTCATCTCTCTAAATTTTTCCTTTTATACTATTATTACTCCCACTCAATCGTTCCTGTTGGTTTCGGAGTCAGGTCATACAATACTCTGTTTACACCAGGAACCTCCGTGATGATTCGTTTCGTGATATGATGCAGCAACTCATAAGGAATCTCCTCAATAGTGGCAGTCATGGCATCACGCGTGTTCACGGCACGAATTATCACAGGCCAGTCCCAACTACGCTTGTTGTCCTTCACACCTGTTGACTTGTAGTCAGGTACAATAGTGAAATACTGCCATACCTTGCCTTCCAATCCGTTCTTGGCGAACTCCTCACGCAGGATAGCATCACTCTCACGCAATGCTTCCAAACGGTCACGTGTGATAGCACCTGTGCATCGAACACCCAGACCAGGACCAGGGAACGGCTGACGATATACCATATTATCAGGCAACCCCAGTTCCTTACCAACTACACGGACCTCGTCCTTAAACAGCAACTTAATCGGCTCTACCAATTCAAACTGCATATCCTCAGGCAGTCCACCTACATTGTGATGTGACTTTACAGGACCAGACTCCACGATATCAGGATAGATGGTACCCTGTGCCAGGAAACTGATACCCTCGAGCTTACGAGCCTCCTCTTCAAATACGCGGATAAACTCAGCACCGATAATCTTACGTTTCTGTTCGGGATCAGCCACACCAGCCAACTTATCCAAGAAGCGGTCTGTAGCATCCACATACACCAAGTTGGCGTTCAGTTCATCGCGGAACACTTTGATCACCTGCTCAGGCTCACCCTTACGCAGCAGTCCATGATTCACATGCACTGAAACCAACTGCTTACCTACAGCCTTAATCAGCAGTGCAGCCACTACTGAAGAGTCAACACCGCCTGAAAGAGCCAGCAACACCTTCTTGTCACCAATCTGTTCTCTCAGTTCCTTAATCTGTTCCTCAATGTATTTCTGGGCCAAAGCGGGAGTCGTAATCCTCTCCATATCAGCCGGTCTCACATTACCTGTACTCATATTCTTCTCGTTTTAATTATAAATATGGGTGCAAAGGTAGTGCAAACCGAGAGAAATACAAAATAAATTTTGATTTATTTTTATTTCCGAGGTGCAGCCTACCTTCGACTGAAGGTCAAAATTACGAATAAGTGAGAAGAAAACCAAATTTTATTTGGGTTTTCTCGAGCATGAGGAGTTTCCTTGAGCTTTTGCGAAAAATTTCGAGACATAGTCTCAAAGGTACGAAAATTTTGATTAAGAGAGCAAAAAACTCAAATAAATTTGGTTTTTCATTTATTATATGCTATCTTTGCAGTATTACTAATAACTAAAAATGAAAGAAACTATGAAGAAATTATGTATCCTTTTCGTGATGGCTTTAATAAGCCTCAACGGTATGGCACAAAAACAAACATTAGACATATATAAGACAGTGCCATTGCCTCCTATGGACGGGATTACATTGGTAACTGTAAAAAAAGCTACGTTTAATATTTACGAAAAACCCAATGGTAAAAGACGTGCAGAAGAATGGGGCGCTCCTGGAGAGTTTATCAAAAACTATGGTCCTTCTTTGTTTGGTGCGAAGATGCATCCAACAGGTTGGGCATATATTTTCTCGGGTAGTGAGTCCGGCTTTGCAAGTCCGAAAGATTTCCAGAAGTCAAGTCTTACCCCTTTTAAGGATTGGATGTTCAACACTGCTGAGGCTTCCTTCAATGACGGACATTTCATCAATACATGGCGTATTGGAGTTAACAAGGCAACAGGTTTAGCCTTGAAGATATGGGGTGTAGAGAATTCAAGACAGAACCTTGGTATTGGTCGACTGAAGGATAATGCTCTTGTTGTTATCTTGAATACCGTTCTCATAGAACCCAAATATCAAGAATCACAAACAGCAATCAATATCATCCAAATGAAGGATGAGTCAGAAAACGTCTATTATGAGGTTATCTATGGAAAGAATAATGCCATCCAGACCAATCGAGGCATACGCCTTAATCTGGAAACCATTCCTGAAGATATTCTTGCTAAACTCTTCTTACCTGTGAATGAGGGCTTTGGTGAGTATCGTGAAATCGTCAAGGATTGGAAAGATATTGAATATAGTCAGTGGGATGGTATCGATTATTATAATGATGCTGTCAACGCGGAACTCATGTCTGCTCCATTTGTCAATGAACAGACAGCCATTAATTCATTTAAGGCTACTCCTTAAAAACAACGTAAATAATTATAACAATGAAAAAGGTTGTTCTACTTTTTATTATGAGCCTTTTCTGCTTTAGTGGATTGGCTCAAACACCCCATCTGAATTTTATGGGATTATCCATGAACGAACGTCTTGAAAACTTCATGCAGAAACTACGTGCAATGGGGTTTGTCGGCGAATACAAGGAAGACTCTTACGGTGGGGCAGTACTCATTGAGATGAAGGGATTATATAAGGGTAAGCCCGTGAAATTGGAATTTGCCATGGCGCCAAAGAGCAAGCTGGTCTCCGATGTACACATGTCGCTTGACAAACCAAATGTCACTGAAGCAGAAGCACGTGCGATATTCAACGCATGGAAATCTCTTGTGCCCAACCCAGGACCTTTACTAAAAAGGGATAATCAGCGAACTCACGAATATACCGAATGGTTGCTAAGTAGGATAAATACCGATATCGGTCAGGTCTCTCTAGATTTCGGATATACGAAGAAAGGCGGCATAAAGAAAGACATTTATGTACGTATTGACTTCAATGATACACAGAACTTCGCCAAGCTAATGGACGAAGAAAGTGGAAAAACTGATGAAGGAAATCAAGTAGATAATAATATAGAAAAACCTCAAACATCACAATTCGAAAAGGAAGAAATAATTATTCCAGAACCATTTCCTCCCGGTAAGGTTATTGGAATTATATCTACGTTTACTCCTAAGAGAGAGGGAAGGGAATACGGAAATGGAAATGACAATGGAAATAGTCAAAAGGCTGTCTATCCTCCTTCATCAAAACCTTCTAGACCAGAACCTGTCCCAATACCAGACCCAAAGCCTCATTCTTGGGGACAAATTAAAGTGGAAACTGATACCACTGACGTAATGCTTGACATCAACGCTATTGACTTTATTCGACAGTTGTTCCTGACCAATAACTATAATGAGGTGAAACAATTGATTATATCGACACCTTCTCTGGCATTCAAGATAACCGAAGAGAAAAAAAACCATATTATTGCTTCACGTACAGCAGGTGATTGTGAGGAAATATGGTTGAATCGCCCAGATAAAAAGAGTAATAGTATTGATTTACTAAGAATTTCCGTGAAGCAATGGGATGAAGAAGAGATTATAAAATACCTTATGGCAATGGGCTATCAAGAGACTAGTCAAAAACAAGAAGACATACTGGGAAATCCTGCTATAACGCGCATTTACTCTAATGGAGACCCAAGTCATATCGTAGAGTTCTTCTTCCTGAAAAGGACGGATCCAATTAAATCAATTCTATTTAAAAGAAAATAAACTAATATGAAAAAAAACATTTTGACATTAATGGCTGCCATCCTGCTATGTGTAGGATTGACGGCATGTGGTAATGGCTCTAAACCATTCAAAGAGTATGTAGATTATTCTTATGAATATACAAAAGAGATTATAGAGAACCCTGATCTACTAAAGGACGAGGGTAAAGTGAAGTCGATGGAAGAGAAACTGAATAAGCTTTTACTCGAATTGAACGAAAAAACCATTAAGGTAGAAGTTGAAGATGGACTTGGCTATGAACTACTGTCCGATGAAGGCAAGATCGAAAATGTAAAAATGGGGGGAGGCCTGTTTGTGTTCACTATCATTGCTGATGCAAAGAAAATTGGTGATGGACCAGGTACATTAATGGGAGTAATATGTGATGAAAAAGGTGATGAGTTATATGCTCAAACCATCGATGTAAAACATAAGGAGAATGATAATGCCCGTTTTGAGTATTATGTCTCTGTTCAGAAACAGGGTCTCTTCTTTTTTGGCGAGGCTGCGAAATTGGTCATTATGAAAATGGATGCCCAGAGAAGAGACGGTATTATAAAGATCAATAGTGAGAGAATTGATAAGATCATGGCCAAACTTAAAGGGGAGGAAGTTGATGAAGATAGCAACACTGAGACTGAGAAGGGCGGCTTAGTATTCAATGGTAAACTTGGACCTGTTGAGGTTGGTAAGCCCATGCCAAGTCTTCCTCAAAAAGTAGACGGTCTTTATGATAAGTTTGATCATAAGACTGTGGAACATGAAGATGAGATGGATGGTCCATGGACAGAGGATTTTTACCTGTTCACAAAGAATGGTAAGGAAATCTTCCGTGCCAATATCTTTGAAGGAAAGGTTTTCTCTATCCGCTTGCTAAGTGGGGCTTCATTCATCAAGACGCCAGATGGATTCTCTGTTGGCTCTTCTGCACGTGAGTTATTCAAAAAGGTACGTATGGAATGGCAAAATTATTATGAGGGAGAAGCCTTTGGCACAAACGGACATTTTTCCTATTATGTGAATTCTGATGATCTGATTCAGACAGATATTCCACAAAAGGAAGAGCATTTTAAACAAGATGCGAAGATTACGGGTATTGTGTATCAATAATGGCATAATCCTAAGCTGTTATCAAGAAACATACTAAAAGCAAAGAAGCAATGAAGAAAGTTTTATTATTGATGTTCCTCATTGTCAGTATGGGAGCGAATGCACAGTCTGAACTCCACAAAGCCATCAAGGACTATGTGATGGCATGTCCGTCGGCCATTGAGGGTACAGTGAATAATATGAAGCAGTCACTGACGTTGATAAATAAGAGACTCATAGAAGGCTATACTGATCAACGTTCAGAGGCTCTTATCAAAAAATACTGCGATGGTCCTTTCTTAGACGATATCATAGAAAGCATCATGGTGCCCTGTGCAGAAGGGACTGCCAGCCCCAGCGATTTTCGGGCCTTAGAGAAATTGATGCTTACACCTGAGGGCAAAACATTCCAGGCACATCAGTCTAAAATCAATGCAGCAGGCACTAAATTGATGGAGCAAAAGGGTGCACAAGCCATGTTGGCGCTGATGGAAGGCAAGACACCACAAGCAGAGAAGGTTCGACAGGATATACCACAATCGTATCGTCAACTGTACTATAAATTTTACGATGCCGCTAAAATTGATGACATCATCGCCCCATTGTTGAGCAATGCTGGTGGCGACGAACATAAAGAGTTGATACAGAAGTTTACGAATTATTTACACGAGAACCTAAAAACGCTTTATGTCAACATGAGTTACAGTGATTTTACCACCGCAGACCTTAACTTCGGTATCAAATGTTATAGTCTACCGGAATACCAGCGTATCTCATCAATCATGCAGAAGATCCCATCCTATGCAAAGACAGGAACCATGAATTTTATCTTGGCATACGTTGAATGGCTGCAATCGCAAGGTGTGGAAATCAAGGAATAATA